>NZ_RAWP01000004.1:0-199473 GCF_003668935.1 Corallococcus sp. AB032C
CCCTGATCCCCCCCTCGAACGGCTCCCCATGAAACGCGCCCACCTCTTCGAATTCAACGACCTGCCGTGGCTGCCTTCACCGCTGCGCAAGACGATCATGGAGTTCCTGCACCACATGTCCGTGCGGCTGCGGATGTATGACAACGGCTTCGACGCCCTCGCCCGGCTGATGGAGCAGCGGGGCCTCACGTCCATCCAGGCGCTGTGCGCGGGGGACGGGGGGCTGATGCTGGCCCTGTCCCGGCACCTGGGACGCGAGGACGTCCGCATCCAGCTGTCGGACAAGTACCCGTCCCTGGAGCGGTTCGCCGAAATCGAGCGCGAGAGCGCGGGCCGCGTGAGCCATGTCCAGGGGTCCGTGGACGTGCTGGACGTCCCCGAGCAGATGTCGGGCCTGCGCCTCATCGTCAACGCCGTGCACCACTTCCAGCCCGCCACGGTGCGGGGAATCCTGGCGGACGCGGTGGCCAAGCAGCAGCCCATCGTGTTCCTGGATCCCGTCCAGCGGGACCTGGTGTCCGTGCTGCGCTTCACCGCCGCGACGCCGTTCATCAGCCTCTGGTTGAGCCTGGGCGGCATCCGCCCCTTGAACCTGCGCCGCGTGCTGCTGGGCGTCGTGGCCCCCCTGGGCTCGCTGTGCTTCCTCTTCGACGGCGTGGTTTCGCACCTGCGCGCCTACCACCTCGAGGAGTGGGAGGCGCTCGTCCAGCAGGTCGAAGGACACGAGGGCTACGACTGGGACCTGCGGGTGCTGCCGGGCTTCCTGGGCGCGCGCGTCTCCTTCCTGGCCGGCGTGCCGAAGGCGCGGGCCGCGGGGAGGGCGTCGTGAGCACCGCGGAGGTGTTGATCGCGGGCGCCGGCCCGGTGGGGCTCTGCCTCGCGTTGGCGCTCGATCAGCAGGGCGTCCGGGTGCGCCTCATCGACAAGGAGCCCTCGTTCTCCGGCGAGTCCAAGGCCGTGACGATCCAGCCCCGGACCCTGGAGATATTCCAGATGCTGGGCGTCTCGGACCGGCTCATGAAGGACGGGGTGGTCAACCCCGTCATGAACATGCACGTCGGACGCAAGCGCGTCACCGTGCTGCGCTACGACCGGCTGGAGACCGCCTTCGCCTTCTACCTGCACCTGCACCAGGGGCAGACGGAGCGGGTGCTGGTCCAGGCGCTGGGCGAGCGCGGCATCACCGTGGAGCGCTCCACCGCGCTGGAAGGATTCGAGCAGGACGCGGCGGGAGTGACGGCCCGGCTGGTGCGGGCCGGGGGCGAGCGGGAGGAGGTCCGGGTGCCGTTCCTGGTGGGCTGCGACGGCGGCCACAGCCAGGTCCGCGCCGTGCTCGACCTGGGGTTCAAGGGCGCGCGGTATGACGACAACTGGATCATGACGGACGTGCGCATCCCCAACATGTCGCTCGCCCGCGACGAGCGCCACGGCTTCATCCTGGACCGGTTCCCCTTCGTGGTGCTGAACTTGGGCAACGACTCCTACCGGCTCATCGCCGCGCGGCCCCCTGGGTCTCCGCTCACGGGACAGGTGCCCACGCTGGAGGAGTTCCGCGAGATCATGACGCCGCTGGGCCTGGGCCACTGGAAGCTGGAGGATCCCCTGTGGCTCACCCACTACAACCCCAGCCAGCGCCTGGTGTCCCAGTACCGGGTGGGGCGCGTGTTCGTGGCGGGGGACGCGGCCCACGTGAACACCCCCATCGCCGCGCAGGGCCTCAACACGGGGGCGCTGGACGCCGTCAACCTGGCCTGGAAGCTGCGGCTCGCGGTCCGGGGCAAGGCGAGCACGGCCCTGCTCGACAGCTACCATGCGGAGCGCCACGCCGCCGCCGTGACGATGTTCGCGCAGAACGACCGGCTCACCCTGCTCGTCTTCGGCGCGAACCCGATCCTGCGCTTCCTGGGGCGCAAGCAGCTGCATCTGCTCAACGTGCCCGCGCTGAACCTGAAGAACGTCATGGGGACCTCGCAGCTGGACCTGCACTACCGCCGCAGCCCCGTGGTGCAGACGGCGATTGATCCGTCCGGCACCCGCGCGTCCCTTGCCGCGTTCGAGTGGGGCCGGGCCCGGCCCGGAGATCGCGCGCCGCACTGCGTGTTGGACGCGGAGAAGCGCACCGCGATGTACGAGGTGCTCCGGGCGACCCACCACACGCTCTTCATCCTGGGCGGAGCGAAGCCCGACCCGGCGCGGATGCGGGCCGTGGCCACGCACGCCCGGGAGAAGCACGGCGAATGGCTCATCCCCCACTTCGTGTTCCACGGGCAGATCCCGCCGGGCTTCGACGCCGGAGGAACGGGCGCCGTGTGGCGTGACGCGGACGGGAAGGTCCACCAGGCCCTGGGCGCGAAGGGCGCGGGCTGCGTGTTGATCCGCCCCGACGCCCACGTCGCCGCGCGCTTCCCGCTGGACGCGCCCGCGGGGCTGGACGCCTACTTCAACGCGCTCCTGACCTGAGCGCACCCCCGGCGGGGGGGACGCGGCTCAGACCCCCCCGCGCATCACCTGGAAGCGCTCCTCCAGCCATGCGGCCGTGGCCTCCATGAGCTTCACGCCCATCTCATCCACGTGCCGGTCGCGCCACGAGGCCAGGGGAGTCCCACGAACCCACTGGTTGAACGCGCCCATCGCCGGCCCGCAGTGGACCTGGTAGTCGGTGCGCTGCTCGCGGCTCCCGCGCAGGGCCAGGCGCGAGGTGTGGACGAAGTACCAGCGGAACACGAGCGCCATCTTCTTCCGGGGGGTGCGCTCGGCGAGCGCCACCACCTCGGGATCGACGCGCAGGTAGTGCTGACGCGTCTCCTCCCAGATCTCGTCGAAGCCGCGGCGGAAGACCTTCTCCTGGAGCTGCTTGCGGGTCTCCGCGTCCAGGGCCTCCAGGGACGGGTGGTGTTGATAGAGCGCGTAAAGGCGGTTGGCCCGGGCCGGGAAGAAGAGCCCCTTGCGCACCACCTGGATCTTCGCGCCGAGCTCGAACATGTCCCCCGCGGGCGCGCACGTCACGTCCTGCACGTCGAGCGTCTCCAGCAGGTCCTTCACGGGCTCACTGGTCCCCGCCTCCACCGTGCACTGGTTGATGGACCCCGTCACGATGAAGTCAGCGCCCATCAGGAAGGCCGCGCCCGCCGCCTGGGGCGTCCCGATTCCCCCGGCCGCGCCCAGGCGGATGCGGACCGGATAGCGGTGCTCGGCCATCATCCGGTCGCGCAGCAGGCTCATCGCGGGGAACAGGGCGCTGGCGACGCCCTGGTCCGTGTGTCCTCCGGAGTCCGCCTCCACGCAGACGTCCTCGGCCATGGGCAGCTCCCGCGCGAGCAGGGCTTCTTCCCGGGTGAGCTGGCCCGCGCGCACGAGCCCGTCGAGGAGCCCCTGTGGAGGCGGGCACATGAAGGCCTCCGCGACCTCCGGCCGGGACACCTTGGCGATGAGGCGGTTCGGGGCCTCGGCCCGGCCGTCCTCGCGCCGCCGCGCGCCCGTCATGCGGAAGCGGACCAGGGCCGGGGTCAACTGCAGGAAGGCGGACGCCTCGACGTCGCGCACGCCCCTGCGCAGGAACAGGTCGACCAGCCCCGCCTCGCGCTCGGGGCGCTCGGGGCTGTGCAGCAGGTTCATGCCGTAGGCCTCGCCCGGGCGCAGCGCGGCCTGGATGGCCAGCAGCTCCTCTTCGACGCGCGCCAGCGGGACGCCGCCGGTGCCGAAGAACCCCAGCAACCCCGCGCGTCCCATCCGCACCACCAGCTCCCGCGAGGAGATGCCCTTGTACATGGAGCCCGCCACGTAGGAGAGGCGCACGCCATGGGCGTCACGGAAGGCCTTGCTGCCCAGGGTCTCGGCGCGCATCCCCGAGACGACGGCGGGCGCGGGCGCAACGGCGGCGGGCGCGACGCTGGGGGGCGCCTGACGAATCTGGCTGATGAGGCCCGTGAGGACCCTGCCGTGCCCCACCTCCACGAACTCCTGCTCCCCCTGGGCAAGAAGGGCGCGCACGCTCTGCGTCCACCGCACCGGCGAGTCGATCTGCCGGGCCAGCAGCTCCGCCACCCGCGCGTCCTCGTAGGGACGGGCCTCCACGTTGGAGATGACCGGGAAGCGCAGCGGCGCGAAGGAGAACTCCCGCAGGAAGGCCGCGAAGGCGTCGCGCGCGGGGCGCATGTAGCGCGAATGGAACGCGGCGCTCACCTTGAGCAGGATGACGTTGCCCCCGGCCGCGCGCAGCTCCGGCGCCACCCGCTCCAGATCCTCGCGCGGTCCGGAGAGCACCTGCTGGCTGGGCGTGTTGTCATTGGCCAGGTCCAGGGTGCGCACCCCCAGCCGCTCCAGCACCTCGACGATGCGCTCCACGGACAGCCCCACCACCGCGGCCATGCCACCGCCGGTCGCCTGGGCCATCAACTCCCCGCGCTTGCGGACCAGGAGGACGCCGGTCGCGAAGTCGAAGGCCCCCGCCGCGAACAGCGCGTTGTACTCGCCCAGGCTGTGCCCCAGGGCGTGCTCAGGATCCCGCCCATGGCGCTCTCGCATCTCCAGACATGCAAGAGCATTCAGAACGAACAGCGCGGGCTGGGTGTATCGCGTCTCATCCAGGCGCGAGTCCTGGCACACCTCCGCCAGCCGATACCCCAGCAGGGCGTCCGCCTGGGCCACCCACTCCGGATGTCTCGCGATCAGCTCCGCCCCCATCCCCCGCTTCTGCGAACCCTGCCCCGGAAACACGAACGCCGTCATGTGCCACACCCGTTTTCTTCACGAACCCCGGAATCCACGCTGGCCTTCACCCCAACTGGAGGCGGCCCACGCCGGCACATCCAGGGCTCTGTTTCACGCGGCTCCTGAGCTACCATAATCACGGTCGTGAGCCCATCCCGGGCCTTGTCCACGCTCAGTGCCCTCAGTCCATCAAAGGAAAACACCCCATGAGCCAAGACGCGAAGCTGCATGTCAACATCCTGAGCCCGGAGTTCAACATCAACCCCTACCCATACTACAAGCAACTGCGCGAGCAGGAGCCTGTGTATTGGAGCGAGGAGACGCGACACTGGCTGCTCACCCGGTATGAAGACGTCCAGACCGCGCTGAAGGACACGACCCGCTTCTCCAGCCAGAGCAGCGAGACCTTCGTCGTGAACGATGAGTTCATGAAACATCTGCGGCCCATCATCACCCACTTCTCGATGTGGGCCGTGATGAAGGACAACCCCGAACACAAGCGGCTGCGCGGCCTCATCAACCAGGCCTTCCGCCCCGACAACGTCAAGGACATCCACCAGCGCGCCCAGCAGACCGCGAACTGGCTGATCGATCAGGTGTACGACAAGGGGGAGATGGACTTCGTCAATGACTACGCCTACGCGCTGCCCGCGATGCTCTTCTCGGTGGAGATCCTGGGCATGAACCGGGAGGACCTGCCCACGTTCAAGGCGTGGAGCGTGGACCTGGCGCGGGCGACGGGCCGCATCGACAACCTGGACGTCATGCTGAAGGGCCAGGATGCGCTGCTGAAGATGACCGACTACATCACGCGCGCCATCAATGACCGCCTCGAGCGCCCGCGCGAGGACTTCATCTCCTACCTGATCAAGGCGTGGCGCGAGGACAACAAGCTCACGCTGGAGGAGGTGGTGGCCCAGATGGTGCTGCTGCTGGCGGGCGGCCACACCACCACGCAGAACGTCCTCAGCACGGGCCTGCTCGCGATGTTCAAGCACCCCGAGCAGTTGGAGCGGATGAAGCAGAACCCGCAAATCAACCGGGCCGCGGGCGAGGAACTCTACCGCTTCACCTCCCCCGCGCAGGCGCCCACCCGCATCGCGGCGTGTGACTTCGAGCTGGGTGGCAAGCAGATCAAGAAGGGCCAGGGCATCATGCCCATGGTGGCCGCGGCCAACCGCGACCCCGCCTACTTCGACCGGCCGGACGAGCTGGAGCTCACGCGAGAGAAGAACCCGCACCTGGGCTTCGGCACGGGCATCCACGTCTGCCCGGGCGCCTTCCTCGCGCGCGCGGAGATCCCCGTCGGCTTCGAGACGCTCTTCAAGCGCATCCCCAATGTGCGCCCCAAGAGCGACAACGAGAACTGGAACATGAACCTCAGCTTCCGGGGCCTGTCCACGTTCCCCCTGGTCTGGAGCTGAGGTTCTGTTTTCCGCCTCCCCTGGCGTCAGCCCGTCGCGCCGAAGTCCAGCGCGACGAGCTTCCGCCGGGAGGGAGGCTCCGCGCGCGCGGCGTCAGGGATTGACGCCGCGCGGCCGGACGGCGCCTCCAGCCAGTAACGCTGGCGCGTGAAGACCACGGGAGGCAGGGGCGCGCGCGTGGGCTGCTGCTCAGCGGGCGCCTCGCTCACGAGCGCGTGCGCGTTGGTCCCGCCAAAGCCAAACGCGCTGAGTCCCGCGCGGCGCACCCCGAAGCGCGGCTCCCACGGCCGGAGCGTGGTGTTGGGGAAGAGCGGCGAGGACTCGAAGTGGAAGCGCGGGTTGGGCGTCGCGCAGTGAAGCGTGGGGGGCAGCTCGCGGTGCATCAGGGAGAGCACCACCTTGATGAAGCCCGCGACCCCCGCGGCGCTCAGCAGGTGCCCGAAGTTGCTCTTGACGGTGCCCACCGCGCACGAGCCCGGAGGAGCGCCCGCCGGCGCGAGCACCTCCGTGAGCGCCTTCAGCTCGATGGGATCTCCGAGCATGGTCCCGGTGCCATGGGCCTCCACGTAGCCGAGCGTCCGGGGATCGACGCGGCCCTGGCGCAGGGCCTCCTCGATGACGGCGCGCTGCCCCGCGGGGTTGGGGGTGGTGACGCCCATGGTGTGCCCGTCATTGTTGACGGCCGTCGCGTCGATGACGGCGTAGACGCGGTCCCCATCCGCCAGGGCCTTGCGCAGCGGCTTGAGCAGGACGGCCCCCGCGCCCTCGCCGGGGACGAAGCCGTCCGCGCGCTCGTCGAAGGTCTTGCACCGGCCATCGCGTGACAGCGCGCGGCTCTCACTGAGCGTCAGGTAGACGGCCTCGTCGAGCAGGATGTCCACGCCCCCGGCCATCGCCAGCTCGGACTCCCCCGAGCGCAGGCTCTGGCAGGCCAGGTGGATGGCGACGAGCGAGGACGAGCACGCGGTGTCCACGACCAGGGCCGGCCCCTTGAAGTCGAGGAAGTGGGACACGTGCGCGGCGATGAAGTTCTGCCCCGAGCCGATGACGCCATTGCGCGTGGGCTCCGGCATGCGCGCGGCATAGCCGCTCATCCGCGAGCCGACGAACACCCCCACGCGCCTCCCCGCCACCTCGTGCGAGGCATGGCCCGCGTGCCGGAGGCACTGGACGCTGACCTCCAGGAACTGGCGCATCAACGGGTCGATGCAGGGGGCATCCGCCCGGGAGATCTGGAAAAAGTCCGGATCGAACAGCTCGATTCCCTCGATGAAGCCGCCCCAGCGGCTGATGCTCCGTCCGGGCTGATGGGTGGAGGAATGGAAGTCCGCGATCCGCCAGCGGGACTCGGGCACCTCCGTGATGAGGTCGCGCCCCTCCCGCAGCACGCGCCAGTACGCCTCCAGATCGGGCGAGCCGGGGAAGTGACAGGCCATGCCAATCACCGCGATGGGCTCCTCGTTTCCGGGAGCTGTCACGGGCAGGGGCACGGGAGCGGCCTTCACCGGAGGAGGAGGCGCCTGCCCTGGAGCGCGCTCGACACGCCGGGGCTCCAGGGGTCGCGCCACGGGAGGCATGGCCCGCTCATGGGCCGCCAACACGGCCTCGGGGTACGCCTCCACGAGCTGGCTCGTGAGCGCCGTCAGCGTCCGGTGCAGCAGGGGGAGTGACGGATCGAGCTTCACACCCAGCCACTCATCCAGATGCGTCACCACTTCGATGACGAGAATCGAGTCCAGCCCCAGGGTCTCGAAGTCCGCGTCGGGGTTGATCTGCTCCGGGGACAGCTGGAGCTCCCGTGCGAACAACTGGCGGAGCCACCCCACGGTGAAGGCGCGGAGCTCCGCATCCGTGGCGCTGGGGGGAGCGGACGCGGGCGCCAGGACCGGCGGGTCGGGCACCACCGGCGTTGAAGGTTCGACGGGCGCAGGCAGCTCGACCCACGGGCTCGGGCGCGAAAGGTCGCGGACGGGAAGCGGCCGGTTCCGCGTCCGCGGCAGGGCGTCGGGAGCGAAGCGGCTCGGGTCGACCACGGCGGGCAGGAGCACGGCCCGCCCGGAGGCCATCGCCGCATCCAGCAGCGCCAGGCCGTCCGGGGTGGAGTGCGCCATCAGGCCGAGGGACTGATACGCCGGGCTCTTCACCTCGCCCATGCCGACGTCCCTCCAGTTGGGCCAGACGACGGACTGGTGGGAGACACGGCCCGTGGCGCGCCGGTGCTCGACCCACAGGTTCATGAACGCGTTGGCGGCCGAGTAGTCCAGGAGGCCGACGGCCAGCGACGGCACCTGGGCCGAGACCGAGGAGAACACGACGAAGAATTCAAGCGCATCCGCGGCGAGCGCACGCTCCAGCGTGAGCAGTCCTTCGACCTTGGGTTCGAGCACCTTGAGCCACTGCCCCAGCGGCTTGCTGGTGAAGGCGGGCGGAGTGAAGAAGACCGCTCCGGCGGAGTGGATGCAGCCCGCGATGGGGCCGAGGGACGCGCGGACCTCGGAGAAGAGCGCATCCAACGCGGCGGAGTCCGTCAACGCACCGCAGTGGACGCGCAGGCGCACCCCACGGGACTCCAGGGCCCGCAGGGACGCCAGTCGTTCCCGCAGGGCCGGTGCGCATCCCGGGTCGGCCAGGAGCGAGGGCCACTGCCCCTGGGGCGGCAGCGGCTGCACGCCCATGAGGACCAGCCGCCGGGCGCCCCGAGCCACCAGGTGGTGAGCGACCTCCAGGCCAATGCCACGCACCCCGCCCGTAATGACATACACCTTGTCGGCGGACATGCGCGGCACGGGAGCGGGCGAGACGAGCAGCGGTTGCATCTGGGGGACGTAACGGCGGCCCCTCCGGTGGATGACTTCGCCACCGGAGTCCCGGTCGCCGTGCTCCTGACGGAGCAACGCCTCCAGTTCGCTGGCGTCAGCCGGGACGCGCTCCAGGTCCACGGTGCGGGCATGCAGGCCCGCGAACTCCGCGCCGAGCTTGCCCGCCAGCGCCGCCATCACGCCACCGCCGAGCTCCAGCGGACCGGTGCTCATGAACGTGCGCAGGCCGCGGGTGAAGTGCAGCAGCGCGAAGGTCTCCGTCCGGCCGCGCTTCAAGAGCGTCTGCAAGAGGCCGATCCGGCCGAACGTCTCCATCCGCTCCGGCGCGTCCTCCGCGCCCCCTCGCGGCGCGGTCCGGAGGTCGGAGAGGTCGAGGATCCCCGCCAGCGGCCCGCGGCGGGCGTTCAGCTCCTCCCCCAGCCGGACACCGGCCTCATGGCGATCAAAGTCGAGCAGGGCATCGACACCCGGGGTCGAGCTCCCGCAGTTCGCGATGAGGAACATGCGGGTGTTCCGAAGGGACGCGAGCGCCTGCCGTGCCAGGGCGATCGTCTCGTCGTTGACCAGCACGACGAGGGTGCCCTCCAGGTCCAGCGCCTCCGCGCTCCCCTGCTCCTCCACGACACGCCACCCCTTCTCCAGCAGGAGCGCGTTCTCGGGGAGCATCGTGACCTCGGGCACCTCCCCGGTGCTCACCGGAGGAGCGGCCTCCGGGACGGGAGCCTGGAGCCAGCAGCGCTCACGGGCGAAGGGATGGGAAGGCAGCGGGACGCACCGGTAGACGCCTTCCGGAAACAGGGCGGGCTGATCCAGGTCCACGCCCAGCACGTACAGCTCGGCCGAGGCCTGGAGCGTGTCGCGCCAGACGGTGGCCGGCGCCTCCAGGTCGAGGCTCCGGAGCAGGCGCCCGTTCACTTCGCGCAGGAGGACCCGGGAGGACGCGGAGATCCCTCCCGGACCGGCGTGCCCCCGTGGAGCAGCGGGCGTGTCGCGCAACGGTGTCAGGAGGACGATCAGCTCCTGGAGGTCCGCGGCGACGAAAGCCGCGCGCTGCTCCAGTGCTCCCCGCCCGCGCGCCAGGGTGAAGGCGACGTCTCCTGGATGAGGGGCTTCGCCGTCCGACAGCGAGCGCTCCAGACTCTCGATGAGGTTCGCGGCGATCCGGCCCAGCGCCTCATGGGTCCGCGCGGACAGGACGAACAGGTATGCAGGGCGCTCGGGCGCGGCCGCACGGGGCATGGGAGGAGGTGCCTCCTCCAGCACGAGGTGGCAGTCGGTGCCGCTCGAGCTGAAGGCGCTGATGGCGGCCCGGCGCGGCGCCCCCTCGGCCCCCACCCATGGAGAGGGCTTCGTGTCGGCCCGGAAGGGCGTCTGCTCAACCCTCTCCGCGCGCGAGTGGAGCGAAGGAGGAAGCTCCTGGTGCTCGAAGGCGAGGAGGATCTTGAACAACCCCGCCATGCCCGAGGCCGCGCTGGCATGGCCCACGTTGCCCTCGACCGACCCGATGGCGCAGGAGCCGGTGCGAGCCGTGCGCGCCTGGAAGACCCGCGTGAGGGCCTCCAGCTCCACGTCATCCGGGCGGCGGGCGCCGCTGCCGTGCGCCTCCACGTAGGAGATCGTCTCCGGTTCAACGCCGGCCTGCTGGTGGACCGCGCGGATGAGGTCGGCGCGGCACCGCGCGTCGTCGGAAGCCGGCGCGCCCGGAAGCCGCCCGACCTGAACGCTCTCACAGCCTCGGATGACGCCGAGGACGCGGTCCCCGTCGGCGAGGGCCCGGCCCAAGGGCTTGAGGACCACCACGCCCACGCCCTCGGCGGGGACGAACCCGCCTCCGTGTTCCACGGCGTGGATCGCCGCGAGGTGCATGCGAACGGTGGACATGACGAAGACGCCACCCGCCAGGGCCCACTCCAGGGAGCCCGTCCACAATTGCTGGCAGGCCAGCTGGATGGCGACGAGCGACGATGCGCAGGCCGCGTCCACCACGAGGCCCGGCCCCTGGATGCCCAGCAGCCGGGACACCCGGGCCAGGAGCCGCGAAGCATCATTCTCGGGGAGCCCGGCCGGGTAGTCCGAAGGCCGGATCCCCATGAACACGCCAGCCCTGCGTCCCTCTCCCAAGCGAGGCAGACCCGCCGCCTCCAGGGCCATCCAGCAGTGCTCCAGCACGAGGCGCTGCTGGGGATCCATCCGCGCCGCGTCCCCAGGGGACAGTCCGAAGAACGCGGGCTCGAAACCCTCGACCTCGTCGAGGAACCCGCCGCGAAGCCCCGAAGTGCTGCCGGTCGAGGCCTCCAGCGCCCAGCGGTCCAGGGGCGCTCCGGACACCGAGTCCACCCCCTGACGCAGGTTCTCCCACATCTGCTCCAGGGTCCTGGCCCCCGGAAAGCGCCCTGACATGCCGACGACGGCAATCGGGTTGCGGGGGGCCCCGTTTATTTCATGCGGCGTGCTGTCGGCGTCACCCACTGGGAATCCCCGTTTCGTGAAATTATCCAAGGGGATTGTATCCAGCGATTCTAACGCGGAACAACAAGCGAGCGGCCCGAGCGCATCAGGCGGGGGCCCGCTGAACCTGTGACGACATGCAGCCTGCGGCCAGACGACGCGAAGCTGTTCGCCTTCACCGAATCAATCCTGGGGCTTCCGAGCACCGAGAACTGATCATGAACATTCAACGATGGGGCCTGGTGCTTCTCCTGGGATGGACGCAGTTGGCCTGGAGCGCGCCGGACAAGGTGGATGCGTTCCTGCGCGCGGAGATGGCTCGCAATCACATCCCTGGCGCCGCCGTCGCGGTGGTCCGTGATGGCAAGGTCATCAAGCTCGCGGCCTACGGCACGGCGAACCTGGAATGGAAGGCCCCCGCGAGCACCCGCACGGCGTTCCAGATTGCCTCCGGTACCAAGATGTTCACGGCGGTGTTGCTGATGGACTTCGTGGGGCAGGGCAAGCTCAAGCTCGATGCCCGCGTCTGCCAATACATCCCCGACTGTCCTCCCGCCTGGAAGGACATCACCCTGCTCCACCTTGCCAGTCACACGTCTGGCCTTCGGCCTGGCCCCGTGGACGCGGACAACGCCAGCGTCACCGCCGCGATCGATGCGGCGAAGCGCGCCCCACTTGCTTCAGCCCCGGGCGAGAAGAACGCCTACGGTTCGGACGACTTCGTCCTCCTCACCCATGTCCTGGAGAAGGCCGGCGGCGCCCCCTACGAGCAGCTCCTGCGCGACCGCATCTTCACTCCCCTGGGCATGACGAACAGCGGCTTCGACCATGCCACCCTCACCGAGGCACATGTCGTCCTGGCCAGCGACGTCGTCACGGAACGCGCGGCGACCTATCAATGGCGCACGGGCCATCAGCAGCAATACTGGTTCATGTATCCGCGCTACACGCTGTCGGCCGGCGGCCTGTTCTCCTCCGTGACGGACATGTCCCGGTTCGCGGCCGCGCTCATGGGCGACAAGCTCCTGAACGCGGACCTTCGCTCCGCCATGTGGACGCCGCCCACGCTCAATGACGGCAAGCCTGGCGGCTTCGCGGTGGGATGGACCGTGGGCCAGTACCGGGGACGCCGCGAGGTCGCTCACAGCGGCGGGCCCGCGCTCTCCGACACCGTCTTCTACCCAGCCGACAAACTGGCCGTGGTGGTGCTCACCAACCAGCGGCGTCTGAGTCCCTCGCTCGCGCACGGCGTGGCCAAGCTCTTCCTGTCCCCTCCTCCCTTCCTGAACGAGCCCGGCATCACCGACGCCGCTCCCGAGCGGACGGTGGCCTTGAAGGCCCTGCTGCCCGCACTGCTCGCGGGCAACGCGGACGCCCGCCACTTCACCGCCACCGCGAAGGACTCGCTCGCGGACCTGAACGAGTGGCTGCCCATCGCGCTCGGCGGTCTGCCTCCGATGAGCCGCCTGATCCTCCTGGAGGACTCCGCGGATCATCTGTCGCGGACCTACCGCGCCATCCACGGAAAGGACCAGACGCTCCGCTGGGCTGTCCGCTTCGATGAAGCCGGGCGGATCTCCGAGGTGGAGCCTCGGGACGAGTGACGTCCTCGTCAGCTCCAGCCCGGCCTTGTGACATGAAATGCTACTCTGTCACGTATTCCCAACGATTGTTGACTTGCAAGCATTGAGGGACTATCGCTAGCACTCACCGTGCTACACACCCCCCTTATCGAACGAATTGCGGCCCTGCAGCTCGTCCTGAAGGAAACACCCACTGTGCGGCTGTCGTGGGAGGGACTGGATCTCCACGCAAAGCTGGAAGGCCAGAATCCCGTGGGCAGCCTCAAGGATCGGCCCGCGCTGTGGGTCCTCAAGCGCGCCGCCGAACGAGGGGAGCTGCACGAGGGCTCCACCATCGTGGAGTCGTCCTCCGGCAACTTCGCGTCGGCCCTGGCCACGTACGCGAAGCTGCTGGGGCTGAAGTTCATCCCGGTCATCGATCCGAACATCACGCCCGGATACGAGTCCTTCCTGGAGCGCACGTGCGAGCAGGTGGTGAAGGTCACCGAGCGCGACGACATGGGCGGCTACCTGAAGACCCGCCTGAACAAGGTGCGGGAGCTCTGCGGCACCATCCAGGGCGCCTTCTGGCCCAACCAGTACGGCAACCCTGACGTCGTCGAGGCGCACTACTGGCTCACCGGCGAGGAGATCCGCCGGACGTTCCAGCGGCTCGACTACGTCTTCGTCGGGGTGAGCACGGGCGGCACCATCGCGGGCGTGTCCCGCCGGCTCAAGGAGGTGTTCCCCTCCATCCGCGTGGTCGCCGTGGACGCGCAGGGCTCCGTCATCTTTGGCGGGGCGGCCGGCAAGCGGTTCATCCCCGGCATCGGCGCCAGCGTGCGGCCTGAGCTGGTCAACCACGCGCTCATCGATGACGTGGTGTTGGTGCCGGAATACGAAACGGTGCAGTGCTGCCGGGAGCTGCTCCTGCAACACAACCTGCTGGTGGGCGGGTCCTCGGGTTCGTGCTTCGCGGCCGTCAAACGCTACCTGCCCCGCTTCCGCGAGCTGCCTACGCCTCCCACCGTCCTCTTCATGTGCGCCGACCGCGGGACGGCCTACCTGGACACCATCTTCTCCCCCTCCTGGACCGCGCGCTTCTCCTGAGCCGCCGCGCGCCTGCTCGAGTCCACGAGCCCTCGAACACCCCATGACCTTCCCCTTCAACGTCATCACCGGAAAGACGATCCACTCCATCATCCAGGGCGCGACCCAGGAGTGCGTGGACCGCGTGCGGGACGCCTACCTCGCCCACGAGGAGAAGCAGAGCGTCAACCCGGACAGCTACTTCCTGCGCTTCCCGGAGAGGCCGCGCGACCGGATCATCGCGCTGCCGGCCTACCTGGGCGGCACCACCAACGTGTCCGGCATCAAGTGGATCGCCAGCTACCCGGACAACGTCGCGAAGGGCTTCCCTCGCGCCTCCGCGGTGCTCCTGCTCAACGACTACGAGACGGGCTACCCCTTCGCGTGCCTGGAGAGCTCCATCATCTCCGCGGCGCGGACCGCGGGCTCCGCGGTGCTGGCGGCGGAGTGGCTCAACGGCCGGAAGCGCCAGGTGCGCAGGCTGGGCATCGTGGGCAATGGCCTGATCGCCCGCTACATCTACACGTTCCTCATGGAGCTGGGCTGGGAGGTGGATGAAGTCCTCCTGCACGACCTGGTCCCCTCGGAGGCCGAGCGCTTCGCCCGGGAGTCGTGCCGGCCGGCGCGCCATGGCGTCATCCGCTGCGAGAAGGAGCTGGAGACCGTGGTGCGCTCCAGCGACCTGCTCGTCCTGGCGACGGTCGCCGGGGCGCCCTACATCCGCGACCCGGCCCTGCTGGCGCACAACCCCATCGTCCTCAACATCTCCCTGCGGGACCTGGCCCCCGAGCTGCTCCTGGCCTCGCACAACATCGTCGACGACGTCGAACACGTGATGAAGGCCAACACGTCGCCCCACCTCGCGGAGCAGCTGAGCGGCGGACGGGGATTCGTGACGGGCACGCTCGCGCAGCTCATCCTGGGCCGCTGCCAGGTGGACCGCGCCAAGCCCATCATCTTCTCGCCCTTCGGACTCGGCGTGCTGGACCTGGCGGTCGGCAAGTGGGTCTACGACGTCGCCGTCGCGCGTGACGAACACGTCGCCGTGAACGACTTCTTCTGGGAGCTCACCCGCTGACGTCCCATCGCGTGCGGGGGGAAGGCTCCTTCCGCTGCATCTGGGGCAGTGACACGCCGCAGAGGCCCTCCATGTTCTCCCTGCTGTCGCTCCTGCTGCGTCGCTCCCGGACCTCGATGATCGTCATCGCGGTCACGGGCATCTTCTCCGGCCTTTGCAACAGCGCCCTGCTCGCGCTGATCAGCCATGCGCTGGGCACGGACCAGTCCACCCTGAAGACCCTGCTCGTGGGCTTCATCGCCCTGAGCGTGGGCGTGCTGGTGGGCAACACCGTGCCGGAGCTGCTGCTGGCGAAGGTGTCGCGCTCCATCACCGCGGAGCTGCGGCTCAAGCTGGGCCGCAGCATCCTCGTGGCGCCCTACCGGCGGCTGGAGATCATTGGCAAGGGGCCCGTGCTCGCGGCGCTCTCCCAGGATGTGCAGGCCATCGTCAACATCGCCTCGAAGATCCCCGGGCTCATCGTCTGCACCACCATCGTGCTCGGCTGCCTGGGGTACATGGCGTGGTTGTCGCCCCGCGGGATGATGCTGGTCCTGCCCGCCATGACGCTGCTGGTGGTCTTCTATTACTTCGCGACCCGCAAGATGGTCCCCCTGTGGCGCGAGGAGCGCGACACCCAGGACGACCTGTTCCGCGAGCAGCAGCAGGTGCTGGACGGCATCAAGGAGCTCAAGCTCCACGAGCCGCGCCGGCGGGCGTTCATGGAGGAGGACTACGCGCCCGCCGTGGAGCGCACCCGGCTCAAGGGCATGCACGCGGCCATCAGCGTCGCGCTGATGGGCAGCTTCGTGCACTTCTTCACCTGGCTGGTGCTGGGCGTGATGCTCTTCGGCGTCTTCGCCCTCAGCGCGCACGACACCGACGCCACGCGCGGCTACGTGCTGTCGCTGATGTACATGTGGGGGCCGTTCCGAGGGCTGCTGGAGGACGTGGGCCGCTGGCCCCAGGTGAGCATCGCGCTCGACAAGCTCCAGCAGTTGGAGCTTTCGCTCACCGAGTCGCTCACCGAGGAGCCCTCCGCCCCTGCCGCGCTGGCCCTGCCCGCCGACGGGCGGCAGGAGGTGGTCGTCGAGTCGGCGACGTACGCGTTCAGCGACGCGGGCGAGGAGGCCGCCTTCCGCGTGGGCCCCATCGACCTGGCGCTGCGCTCCGGGGAGCTGGTGTTCGTGGTGGGTGGCAACGGCAGCGGCAAGACGACGATGGCCAGGCTGCTCACCGGGCTCTACACGCCCAGGTCCGGGCAGCTGCTCTGGAACGGGGTCCCGGTGACGGACCAGAACCGGGACGCGTACCGCAACACGTTCTCCGCCATCTTCACCGACTTCCACCTCTTCGAGAACCTGCGCGGCGTGGACCTCGCCCCGCTCCAGGGACGCGTGCAGGAGTACCTGCGGCTGTTCGAGCTGGACACGAAGCTCCAGGTCGTCAACGGGCGGTTCTCCACGACGAGCCTGTCCACCGGCCAGCGCAAGCGCCTGGCGATGGTCGTCGCGCTCCTGGAGGACAAGCCGTTCTACCTGTTCGATGAATGGGCGGCGGACCAGGACCCCGAGTTCCGCGAGGTCTTCTACCGCCGGCTGCTTCCGGAGCTGGCCGCGCGGGGCAAGGGCGTGCTCGTCATCACGCACGACGACCGCTACTTCCACCTCGCGCACCGGGTCATCAAGCTGGAGCTGGGCAAGACCGTCGCGGCGGCGCCCGCTTCGGCGGCGTGAGCCCTTCGCATGCGCCCCACCCTCCTCCCCGGCCGTTGGAGATGCCTGGGATTGAAGCCGTGGACGTGGCGCTGCCCACCCTGCCCTCCGAGGGCGCGGTGAACACGACGCTGACGGTGGTCGCCCTGTCGCCGCGGGTGGCCAAGAGCATCGCCGCCCGGGTTTCACCCCACGCTTCCCTCCCCTCCGTTTCTTCCACGCATCGCGCGCCGCCCCGCCCCGAGCCATGAACGATCGAGTCATTCATCCCAAGGCCGACACGCTGATGGACCTCCTCGCGCTCCGGGTGGAGACGCGCGCGGACTTCCCCGTCTACACGTTCCTGGAGGACGAGCCGGGGGAGCAGTCCGAGCTGACGCACGCGGGGCTCTTCACACGGGCGCGGCGCATTGGCGCGCGGCTGGCGGAGCGGCACGCGGGACAGCGGGTGATGCTGCTCTACCCGCCGGGTACTGAATACATCGCGGGGTTCTTCGGCTGCGTCCTGGGCGGCGCCGTGGCGGTGCCCGCGTATCCGCCGGATCCGGCGCGGCTGGAGCGCACGCTGCCGCGCCTGCGCGCCATCATCCGCGACGCCCAGGCGACGGTGGTGCTCACCACGTCCTTCATCCTGGAGCTGGCGGAGTACATCTTCGAGCTGGCGCCGGAGCTGCGGGACCTGGAGTGGATCGCCACCGACGCGCTGCCCGAGGGGCTGGAGGACGGCTGGCGGCGCCCGGAGCTGACGGCCGGGTCGCTGGCGTTCCTTCAGTACACGTCCGGCTCCACCGGCATGCCCAAGGGCGTGATGGTCCGCCACGGCAACCTCGTGGCCAACATGCGGATCATCACGCTGGGCCTGGACCTGCGGCAGGATGACCGGTGGGTGATGTGGCTGCCGCCGTACCACGACATGGGCCTCATCTCCGGCATCCTCAACCCGCTGTACGCGGGCAACCCGGTGACGCTCATGTCGCCGCTGTCCTTCCTCCGCAAGCCCCTGCGGTGGCTGGAGGCGATGTCGCGGCTTCGCGCCCAGGTGTCCGGTGGCCCCAACTTCGCGTTCGACCTGTGCGTGCGCAAGACGACGCCTGAGGAGCGGGCCACGCTGGACCTGAGCCACTGGCGCGGCGCCATGAACGGCGCGGAGCCCATCCGCCCGGACACGCTGGAGCGCTTCGCGCGGACCTTCGCGCCCCAGGGTTTCCGCATGGAGACCTTCATGCCGGGCTACGGCCTGGCGGAGGCGACGCTCGCCCTCACCGGCGGCGTGACGACCGCGCCCCCCGTGCTGCTCCCGGTGGTCGCCTCCAGCATGGAGGGCCACCGGCCCGTGCCCACGAGCGCGGACGCGCCGGAAGCCCGCGTGCTGGTGGGCAGCGGGAGGGTTCTGCCCGACCACGACATCCTGGTGGTGGAGCCACGGACGTGCCAGCTCCGGGCCCCCGGCGAGGTGGGCGAGCTCTGGGTGTCCGGCCCCAGCGTGGCCGCCGGCTACTGGAACCGGCCCGAGCTGTCCGAGGAGATCTTCCGTGCCCGTCTGGCGGATGGCACGGGCCCCTTCCTGCGCACGGGCGACATGGGCTTCATGCGGGACGGCGAGGTCTTCATCACCGGCCGCCGCAAGGACCTGATCATCGTCCGCGGCCGCAACCACTATCCCCAGGACCTGGAGCTGACGGCCGAGCGCAGCCACCCGGCGATCCGGCCGGGCTGCAACGCGGCCTTCTCCGAGGATGCGTCGGAGGGCGAGCGGGTGGTGATGGTCGTGGAGGTGGGTGACGAGACGGTGGAGGTGGAGGAGGTGGCCGCCGCGGTGCGCGCGGCCATGGAGCAGGAACACGAGCTGCGGATCGACACCGTGGTGCTGGTGCCCCACGGCGCGGTGCCCAAGACCTCCAGTGGCAAGCTGATGCGCAGCACGTGCCGGCAGTGGCTGGGCGAGGGCCAGATCCGGGTGGTGGGCCGCTCCGTGCTGACGCGCGCCTCCGCTGAGGACGCGAGCCCCGACGCCGGGCCCGGGCCTGACGTGGCCACGCTGCGGGCCATGCCCGTCGCCGAGCGGCAGCAGGCCCTGCTCGATTGGGTGCGGCGCGAGCTGGCGCGGGCCCTGCGCGCCCCGGTGTCGGCCGTGGAGCCGGCGGTCCGGGTGAGCCAGCTGGGACTGGACTCGCTGGGCATCGTGGAGCTGGGCCACGCCGTCGAGCAGCACCTGGGCGTGACGCTCCCGCTCCAGCGCGTGTTGAGCGGCCCCACGCCGGAGGAGCTCGCGGGCTTCCTCGTGCAGGCGCTCGACGCCGCGGAGCACGTGCCCGCCTCCGAGACGACGACGGTGGCGCCCGGGGACTACGCGCTCACCCCCGGCCAGTGGGGGCTCTGGTTCCAGCACCAGCTCTCCCCGCACACCACCGAGTACAACGTCACGCAGGCCTTGCGGATCCGCTCCGCGCTGGACGTGCCCGCGATGCAGCGCGCCTTCCAGTCCCTGGTGGACCGTCACGCCAGCCTGCGCACCCTCTTCGTCCGCGTGGAGGGCCAGCCCGTCCAGCGCATCCTGCCCCACGCGCCGGTCCACTTCGTCCACGAGGATGCCACCGCGTGGGACTCGGCGCGGCTGGAGCAGTTCCTGGGCGAAGAGGCGGCCCGGCCCTTCGACCTCGCCTCCGGGCCGTTGATGCGCGTGCACATCCTGGCGCGTCCCGCGGGCGAGCACGTGCTCATCCTGGGCGTCCATCACATCATCGTGGACCTGGTGTCCATGGCGGTGCTGCTCCACGACCTGGGCGCGCTGTACGAGGGCGAGCTCCGTCACCAGCCGCCGGCCCTGCCTCCGGTGCGTTTGGACATGCCCGGCGTCGAGCGTCAGCAGCGCGAAGTCCTCGCGCGCGACGGCGAGCGGCTGTGGGAGCACTGGCGGGAGCGGCTTGCCGGTGAGCCCACGCCGCTGGAGCTGCCCCGCTTCCGCGCGCGTCCGCCCGTGCAGACCTACGCGGGCGCGGCGCACGCCTTCCGGCTTCCGGCGCCGCTGGCCCAGCGGCTCTTCACGCTGGCCCGCGAGCGCGGCGTCACGCTCTTCACGCTGCTGCTCGCCTCGTTCCAGACGCTCCTGCATCGCTACACCGGGCAGGAGGACGTCTGGGTGGGCTCTCCCGTCAACGGCCGCCCCCGGCCGCAGCTGGCGAGCGTGGTGGGCTACCTGGTCAACCAGGTGGTGCTGCGCGGAGACCTGAGCGGCGAGCCGTCCTTCCTGGAGCTGCTGGAGCGCGCGCGGGGCGTGGTGGTGGACGCGCTGGCCCACCAGGAGCTGCCCTTCACCACGCTGGTGGACCGGCTGCGCGTGCGGCGCGATCCCAGCCGGCCTCCGCTCGCCCAGGTGGAGCTGGTGTTGCAGCGCGCGTCGCTGCCCGGCCAGGAGGACCTGAGCGGCTTCGCCCTGGATGAGAGCGGACTGCGGATGCGCCTGGGCGAGCTGGAGGTGGAGTCGCTCGCGCTCGCGCGGCACGTCGCCCCGTTCGACCTCACGCTGACGTTCGCCGAGGTGGAGGGCACGCTCGCGGGTTCGCTCCGCTACAACGTGGACCTGCTGGACGCGGCCACCGTGGTCCGCATGGCCGGGCACCTGGAGCGGCTGCTGGAGGGCATCGCGGAGGATCCCTCGCGGCCCATCTCCCGGCTGCCCCTGCTGTCGGCGGAGGAGCGCGAGGCGCTCACGCGTCCTCCCCGTTCGCTCCGCGTGGAGCCCCGGGGCGAGGCCACTCTGCATCAGCGCTTCGAGGCGCGCGCGGCGGAGCGGCCGGATGCCGTGGCGGTGACGCTCGAGGAGCGCTCGTGGACCTACGCGGAGCTGGACGCCCGCGCCAATCAGGTGGCCCACCATCTGGTGCACCAGGGCGTCGTGCCGGGCGCCCTGGTGGGGCTGTACCTGGAGCGTTCGCTGGACATGGTGGTGGCCGTGCTCGCCATCCTGAAGGCGGGGGCGGCGTACGTGCCCATCGACACGGCCTACCCCGCCGAGCGGGCCCGCTTCATGTTGGAGGACAGTCAGGCGCGCGTGCTGCTCACGCAGCGCCGGCTGGCAAACTCCCTCGGTGACGTGACGGTCCACGTGGTGGCGCTGGATGAGGAGTCGCCGGGCCTCACCGACGCGCCTCGCTCGCGGCCTGAGGTCGCGGTGTCGGGCGACCTGCTCGCGTACGTCATCTACACGTCGGGCTCCACGGGCCGCCCCAAGGGCGTGCAGGTGACGCACGCCAACGTCACGCGGCTCTTCGACGCCACCTGGGACGACTTCCGCTTCGACAGCTCCGACGTCTGGACCCTGTTCCACTCCATCGCGTTCGACTTCTCCGTGTGGGAGCTGTGGGGCGCGCTGCTGTACGGCGGCCGGCTGGTGGTGGTGCCGTACCGGGTGAGCCGCTCCCCGGAGGCCTTCCACGCGCTGCTGCGCGCCGAGCAGGTCACCGTCCTCAACCAGACGCCGTCCGCCTTCCGGTCGCTCATCCACGAGGACCTGGCGGCGCCCGCAGACGCCCTGGCCCTGCGCCACGTCATCTTCGGCGGCGAAGCCCTGCCGCTGGGCAGCCTGCGTCCCTGGTTCGAGCGCCACGGGGACGCGCGGCCCCGGCTGGTCAACATGTACGGCATCACCGAGACGACGGTGCACGTCACCTACCGGCCCCTGCGTGCGCGCGACGTGGACGAGGCGCCGGGCAGCGTGATTGGCGCACCCATCCAGGACCTTTCCCTGCTGCTGTTGGACAAGCACCAGCAGCCGGTGCCAGTGGGCGTGCCCGGTGAGTTGTATGTCGGCGGCGCGGGCGTCGCGCGCGGCTACCTCCAGCGGCCCGAGCTCAATCAGCAGCGCTTCCTGGACGACCCCTTCCGCCCCGGGACAGGCGCCCGTCTCTACCGCAGCGGAGACCTGGCTCGCGGACTGCCCGACGGCGACGTGGAGTACCTGGGCCGCCTGGATGATCAGGTGAAGGTGCGCGGCTTCCGCATCGAGCTGGGTGAGATGGAGAGCTCCATCGCCCGGCACCCCGCGCTGCGCGAAGTGGTGGTCGTGCCGCGCGAGGACGCCGCTGGCGAGAAGCAACTGGTGGCCTACGTGGTGGCGCGTCCGGATGCGCAAGCGCCCACCGTGGGCGAGCTGCGCGCCTTCCTGCGCGAGCGGCTGCCCGAGCACATGGTGCCCGCCGCCTTCGTCTTCCTGGACACCCTCCCGCTCACCGCCAACGGCAAGGTGAACCGCCGCGCGCTGCCCGCTCCGGAGCGCCTGCGCCCTTCGTTGAGCGAGGGCTACGTGGCGCCCACCAACGACCTGGAACGGCTGCTGTGCCAGGTGTGGAGCGAGGCGCTGGGCGTGGATCAGGTGGGCGTGGACGACAACTTCTTCGAGCTGGGAGGCGACTCCATCCGCAGCCTGCGCGTGGTGGCGCGAGCCCGCGAGCGGGGGCTCACGCTCAGCGTGGCGGAGATGTTCGACCACCAGACGGTGGGCGCGCTGGCCCAGGCGCTGCGCCGCTCGGGTGAGACCGCCGTCCGCACCGAACCCTTCTCGCTGGTGTCCGACGCGGACCTCGCGGTGCTGCCCGCGGGCCTCTCGGACGCCTATCCGCTGTCACGGTTGCAGGCGGGCTTCGTGTTCCACGCGGAGCTGCGCCAGGGCTACGAGGTGTACCTGACCAGCTTCCACGTCCGCGTGCGCTTCGACGAGGACGCGCTGCGCCGGGCACTCGAACAGCTGGCGCGGCGCCACCCCATGCTGCGCTCGGCCTTCGACGTCTCCTTCAGCGAGCCGTTGCAGCTGGTGTACGCGCACGCGCAGGCGCCGCTCGCGGTGTTCGACTGGCGGGAGCGCCCGGAGAAGGAGCAGCGTCAGGACTTCAAGGCCTGGAGCCAGGCCGAGCGCCGTCTGGGCTTCACCTGGCGCGCGCCGCCGCTTATCCGGATCAACGTCCACCGCCTCACCGACGACGATTTCCGCATCACCCTGTCCGAGCCCTTCCTGGACGGCTGGAGCGTGGCCTCACTGTGGTCGGAGCTGCTCCGGCTCTACGTGGCGTCGCTGGACGGCCCGACGCCGGTGGAGCCTCCGCCCGCCACCACCTACCGGGACTTCATCGCCCTGGAGCGGGCGGCGCTGGCCTCCGAGGCGTCGAAGAACTTCTGGGCCCGGGAACTGTCCCGGCTGGAGCGCGCTCCGCTCATGCCCTGGCCTCTGGCCGAAGGTGAGCCGGCCGGACAGCACCTGCGGATCATCTTCCCGGTGGCCGACGAGGTGCTCACCGGCCTCAAGCAGATCGCCACCGAGACGACCCTCCCGCTCAAGAGCGTCCTCGTCGCCGCGCACGCTCGCGTCGTCGCACTGCTGACCGGGAAGGACGAGGTGGTGACGGGCATCATCGCCAACGGACGCCCGGAGGTTCCCGGCGGCGATCAGGTGCTGGGCATCTTCCTCAACACGCTGCCGCTGTGCATGGACCTGGCGGGAGGGTCGTGGCTGGACCTGACGCGCGATGCCTTCGAGGCGGAGCGCGCCCGGCTGCCGCACCGGCGCTTCCCGCTGGCGGAGCTGCAGAAGACCTTCGGAGGCGGTCAGCCCCTCTTCGACACGGCCTTCAACTTCACCCAGTTCCACATCCTGGACCGGCTGCGCGAGCTGCGCGGGCTGGAGGTCCTGGACATGATGGCCACCGACCAGACGTACTTCGCCTGGACGGCCTACTTCAACGTCAACACGGCCAGCACCGAGCTGCACATCGCCCTGGACTGCAACGGCCTGGGCGCCGAGCAGGTGGAGTCCATCAAGGCGCATTACCTGAGCGTGCTCGGCGCCATGTCGAAGGCGCCTCAGGGCCGCTACGACCGGGCGGAGCTGCTGCCCGAGCGCGAGTGGCAGCAGCTGCGCGCGTGGAGTGGGACGCGCGCCGACCTTTCGGGGGAGACGTGCGTCCACCACCTGGTGGAGGCGCAGGCCGCGCGCACGCCGGACGCGGTGGCGCTGGTGCACGAGGCGCGGCGGATCACCTACGGCGAGCTGGAGTCGCGCACGCGCCAGCTGGCGTACACGCTTCGTGAGCTTGGCGTGGGCCCGGAGACGCGCGTCGCCGTGTGCCTGGAGCGCACGCCCGAGCTCGTCATCGCCCTGCTGGGTGTGATGCGCGCGGGCGGCGCCTACGTCCCGTTGGATCCGGCCTACCCCGCGGAGCGGCTGGCGTTCATGCTGGAGGACTCCCAGGCGCCGGTGCTGATCACCACGGCGAAGCTGGAGGGGACGCTGCCCTCGCACGGAGCGCGGGTCGTCCGGTTGGAGGCAGGCGCGGAGGTTCCCGCGTCGCTGGCTCCGCTGGCGCCCGCGAGCACCGGGCCGGACTCCCTGGCCTACGTCCTCTACACGTCCGGCTCCACCGGCCGGCCCAAGGGCGTGGCGCTGGAGCACCGCGGCGCGGCGGCCTTCCTGCGCTGGGCGCTGTCGGTGTTCTCGCGCGAGCAGCTGTCCGGTGTGCTGGCCGCGACGTCGTTCTGCTTCGACCTGTCCTTCTTCGAGATGTTCGCTCCGCTGGCACGGGGAGGCACCGTCATCCTCGCGGACAACGCGCTGGCGTTGGCGGGGCTCGCGGCGGCGGGTGAGGTGACGCTCGTCAACACGGTGCCGTCGGCCATGACGGAGCTGGTGCGGGCCGGTGCACTGCCCGCTTCCCTGCGCACGGTGAACCTGGCGGGCGAGGCGCTCCCGGGCTCGCTGGTGGCGGACCTGTACCGCACGGGCCACGTGGAGCACGTCTTCAACCTGTACGGCCCCACGGAGGACACCACCTACTCCACGTTCACGCGGGTTCCCCAGGACGCGCGCAGCGAGCCCACCATCGGGCGCCCGCTGCCCGGCACCTCCGCATGGGTGCTGGATGCGCGGGGACGCCCCGTGCCCCTGGGCGTCCCCGGCGAGCTGCACCTGGGAGGCGCGGGGCAGGCCCGTGGGTATCTCCACCGGCCTGAGCTCACCGCGGAGCGGTTCATCCCCCATTCGCTCTCACGCGAGCCCGGCGCGCGGCTCTACCGCACCGGCGACCTGGTCCGGCAGCTGCCGGATGGCGACCTGGAGTACCTGGGCCGCATCGACAACCAGGTGAAGGTGCGCGGCTTCCGCATCGAGCTGGGCGAGGTGGAGTCGGTGCTCCGCGCCCATCCGTCCGTGCGGGATGTCGTCGTCCACGCGCGCTCGGAGGCTCCGGGCGAGAAGCGGCTGGTGGCCTACGTCGTGGCCCAGCCCGGCCACGTGCCGGACGCGGCGGTCCTCAAGGAAGCAGTGCAGCGGCACCTGCCCCGCTACATGGTGCCGTCCGCTTTCGTCCCCCTGGCCGCGCTGCCCCTCACGCCCAACGGCAAGGTGGACCGCAAGGCGCTGCCCGCGCCGGAGGCGGCCGCGGCGGAGTCCGGCACCGTCGCGCCGCGCACCTTCACCGAGGAGCTGTTGGCCTCCGTGTGGGCACGCGTCCTGCGCGTGGAGCGCGTGGGTGCGTATGACCACTTCTTCGAGCTGGGCGGGCACTCGCTGCTGGCCACCCAGGCTGTCTCGCGGATCCGCGAGGCGCTTCAGGTGGAGCTGCCGCTGAGCAGCCTCTTCGAGGCCCCGACCCTGGCGGCGCTCGCGGAGAAGGTGGATGCGCTGCGCGCGGCCAGGCAGGGCCGGCAGTCGCCTCCGCTCTCACCGGCGGAGCGCACCGGGCCCCTGGCGCTGTCCTTCGCGCAGCAGCGCCTCTGGTTGCTAGAGCAGTTGGAGCCGGGCAGCGTCGCGTACAACGTGCCAGCCGCCGTGCGCGTCAGCGGAGCGCTGGACGTGGAGTCCCTGCGCCGTGGCTTCTCCGCCCTCACCTATCGCCACGAGTCCCTGCGCACCACCTTCCACGAGGGCGTGGAGGGACCCGAGCAGCGCATCGCCGACTCGCTGGCTCCCGACTTCACGGTCATCGATGTGTCGGCGCGCTCCCCTTCGGAGCGCGAGGCGGAGGTCCAGCACCGGGCCACCGCGGAGGCGTGCCGGCCCTTCGACCTGACGCGCGGTCCCCTGCTGCGCGTCACGCTGCTGCGCCTGGCCGAGCGCGAACATGTGCTGCTGCTGACGATGCACCACATCGTCTCCGACGGCTGGTCCATGAACGTGCTCGTCGAGGACCTGATGGCCCTCTACGCGGCGTTCACCCGGGGCCAGCCCTCGCCGCTCTCCGACCTGCCCATCCAGGTCGCGGACCACGCCGCGTGGCAGCGGCGGTGGCTGCGGGACGAGGCGCTGGAGACGCAGCTGTCGTACTGGCGTCAGCAGTTGGGGGACGCGCCGCGAATCCTGGAGCTGCCCACCGACAAGCCGCGCCCCGCGGTCCAGTCCCTCCAGGGCGCGAGCTGGTTCGTCCACCTGCCCCGCGAGCTGTCCGGCGCGGTCGAGGCGCTGAGCCGGCGTGAAGGCGTCACCCCGTTCATGGTGCTGCTGTCCGCGTTCGAGGTGGTGCTGCACCGGTACTCGGGCCAGGACGACCTCTGCATCGGCATGCCTGTCGCCAGCCGGAGCCGCGTCGAGCTGGAGGATTTGATTGGCTTCTTCGCCAACACGCTCGTGCTGCGCACGCGTCTGGAGGATGCGATCTCCTTCCGGGAGCTGCTCACGCGCGTGCGCACGGCGGCGCTCGGGGCCTACGCGCACCAGGACGTGCCCTTCGAGAAGCTGGTGGAGGAGCTCCAGCCCCGGCGCGACCTGAGCCGCTCACCGCTGTTCCAGGTGATGTTCACGTTCCAGAACAACCGCCTGCCGGAGACCGCCCACGCGGGCCTCGAACTGCACCGGCTGGACGTGGATCACGGCACCTCCAAGTTCGACCTGGAGCTGGTGCTGACCGCGTCCGACGACGGCCTGCGCGGCCGCTTCGAGTACAGCACCGACCTGTTCGAGGAGGCGACCATCGCGCGCCTCACCCAGCACCTGCGCACGGTGCTGGAGGCCGCCGTCGCGCGCCCTGAGGCGCCCCTGGCCTCACTGCCCCTCATGCCCGAGGCCGAGCAGCGCCAGGTGCTCCTCGACTTCAACCGCACCCACGCCGACGTGCCCCTCGACGTCTGCTTCCACCAGCTCTTCGAGGCTCAGGCCGACCGCGCTCCCGACGCTGTCGCCGTCCGCGACGCGTCTTCTTCCTTCAGCTACCGCGCCCTCGACGCTCGCTCCAACCGCCTCGCCCACCTCCTCGTCGCCTCCGGCGTCCAGCCCGACTCCCTCGTCGCCCTGCTGGCTCCTCGTGGCTGCGACTTCGTCGCCTCCAACCTCGGCGTCCTCAAGGCCGGCGCGGCCTGGCTTCCGCTCGACCCGCTCCATCCGCCCCAGCGCCTCGCCCAGATTCTCTCCCTCAGCCGCGCTCCCTTCGTCCTCGTCGCTGACGTCTTCGCGCCGCTGCTGGCGTCCGCCATTGCGCTGCTTTCCGAGGGTGCACGTCCTCGCGTCCTTTCGCTCGAAGCGTCCCTGTGCGCGGACGTTCCTTCTTCGCGACTCGCCCCTCGCGCGTCTCCTTCGCACCTCGCCTACGTCATCTTCACCTCTGGCTCTACCGGCACCCCCAAGGGCGCCATGGTCGAGCAGCGCGGCATGCTCAACCACCTGCATGCCAAGGTGCTTGCTCTCGGCCTCGGGCCCAAGGACGTCGTCGCCCAGACGGCTTCCCAGTGCTTCGACATCTCCGTCTGGCAGTCCTTCGTCGCTCTGCTCGTCGGTGGCCAGACGCTGGTGCTTGGCGATGACGTCGCGCACTCGCCTTCCGCCCTCCTCGACTCCCTGGAGGCCCACGCCGTCTCCATCGTCGAGTCCGTGCCCTCGCTGCTGAATGCCCTGCTCGAGGAGGCTGACTCTCGCGGCTCCGCACGTCCCGCCCTCTCGCGCCTTCGCTTCATGCTTCCTACGGGCGAGGCCCTTCCCGCCGAAACCGCTCGCCGCTGGCTCCTCGCCTGGCCCTCCATTCCCCTCGTCAACGCCTACGGCCCCACCGAGTGCTCCGACGACGTCACTCACGCCTTCCTCTCTTCCCCTCCGGCCTCTTCCGTCGTCCCCATCGGACGCCCCGTCTGCAACACCCGCCTCTACGTCCTCGACTCGCTCCTGCGCCCCTGCCCCCTCGGCATCCCCGGGGAGCTCTTCGTCGCGGGCACAGGTGTCGGCCGCGGGTACCTCTTCGACGCCTCCCGCACCGCCGTCTCCTTCATCCCTGACCCTTTCTCCTCCTCGCCTGGCGCGCGCCTCTACCGCACTGGCGACCGCGTCCGCTGGCTGCCCGACGGCTCTCTCGACTTCCTGGGCCGCATCGACTTCCAGGTGAAGCTGCGCGGCTTCCGCATCGAGCTGGGTGAAATCGAAGCCTCTCTGCGCCAGCTGCCCGCCGTGCGTGACGTCGTCGTCCTCGTTCGCCAGGACTCCCCCGGCGACGCGCGTCTCGTCGCGTACGTCACGCCCAAGGCAGATGCCTCGCTGGAAGTGGAAGCCCTCAAGCTCCACCTGAGTCAGGGGCTTCCCGAGTACATGGTGCCCGCCGCCTTCGTGGTGCTGGACGCCCTGCCCCTCAGCGCCAACGGCAAGGTGGACCGCAAGGCCCTTCCTCTCCCCGACGCCGACGCCTCCCGCGCCTCCTCCTTCGTCCCGCCCCGCACGCGCACCGAGGCCCTTCTCTGCGGCCTCTTCGCTCGCCTGCTGCGGCTGGAGCGCGTCGGCATTCACGACGACTTCTTCGCTCTCGGTGGCCACTCACTCCTCGCCACCCGCCTCGTCGCCCATGTGCGCGAAGCCCTCGGTCTGGAGCTGCCCCTTCGCGCTCTCTTCGAGGCCTCTTCTCCCGCGCTCCTCGCCCAGCGCCTAGACGCACTTCGCGCTTCCTCCTTCTCTTCCTCCGCGCCCCCTCTTCGCCCCTCACCCCGCGATGGCGCGCCTCCGGCTCTCTCCTTCGCCCAGCAGCGACTCTGGTTCCTCGACCGCTGGCAGCCCCAAAGCGCCTTCTACAACATCCCCTCCGCGCTCCGGCTCACCGGCCCCCTTCATCTCTCCGCGCTCCAATCCGCCTTCGACGAACTGATCCGCCGTCACGAGTCGTTCCGGACGACGTTCCAGGACGGCCCCGAGGGCCCGGTGCAGCTCATCCACCCGGTGCTCACGTCTCCGCTCACCCTGGTGGATCTGCGCGAGCTGTCTTCCGAGCAGCGCGAACCGGAAGCGCTCCGCATCGCCAGTGACGAGGCCCGGCGGCCCTTCGATCTCGCGCATGGACCGCTGCTGCGCACCACGCTGGTTCGGCTCGACGTGGAACACCACGTGCTGGTGGTGGTGATGCATCACATCATCTCCGACGGCGGATCCTCGGAGGTGGTGCTGCGCGAGCTGGCCGCGCTCTACGATGCCTTCCTTCGCGATGAGGCGTCGCCGCTTCCGCCGCTGCCGGTGCAGTACGCGGACTACGCCGTATGGCAGCGCTCCTGGATCCAGGGCAACGTGCTCGACGCGCAGCTCGGCTGGTGGCGCCAGCAACTCCACGGCGCGCCGCATGCGCTGCGACTGCCCACGGACCGTCCGCGTCCGGCATTGCAGACGTTCAACGGTGCCCTCCTCACCCGGGTGCTGCCGCGCACGCTCTCCGAAGCGCTGCGCGCGTTCCACCGCGCTGAAGGCGTCACCCCGTTCATGACCCTGCTGGCGGCCACACAGGCGCTGCTGCATCACTACTCGGGTCAGGACGACTTCACCGTGGGCGCTCCCGTCTCCGGCCGCACACATGCCGGGATGGAGGCGCTCGTCGGATTCTTCGTCAACACGCTGGTGCTGCGTGCCCGGTTCGATCCACGCATCAGCTTCCGGGAGCTGCTCGCCCAGGCGCGCGAGTCCACGCTGGGCGCGCTCGCGCACCAGGACGTGCCCTTCGAGAAGCTGGTGGAGGCGCTCCAGCCCGAGCGCGACCTCAGCCGCTCACCCCTCTTCCAGGTGATGGTGGCCTACCAGCAGGACCTGCACGTCGAGCAGGCCCTGCCCGGCCTCATCACGCGCCCGGTGCCCCTGGATGGACAGGGCGCCAAGTTCGACCTGACCGTCTCCTTCACCGACACCAACGAAGGCCTCCGCGCGTCGTTCGAATACAACACCGACCTCCATGACGAGGCGACGGTGGCGCGCATGGCGGACCACCTGTCCGGGTTGCTCACCGATGTCATCGCCGCGCCGGCCCGCCCGCTCGCCTCGCTGTCACTCCTTCCGGGACAAGAGCGTCATCAGGTGCTGGTGGAGTGGAACGCCAGCGACGTGGCCTTCCCCCAGAACCTGCTCGTCCACCAGATCTTCGAAGCCCAGGTGGCCCGCACTCCCGAGGCTGCCGCTCTCGCCGCTGGCGACGACACCCTCTCCTTCCAGCAGCTCGACGAACGCGCCAACCAACTCGCCTGGCATCTGCTCTCGCTCGGCGTCGGTCCCGAAACCCGCATCGCGCTCTGCGTCGAGCACTCCTTCGACCTCGTCGTCTCGATGCTCGCCGTCCTCAAGGCCGGTGGCGCCTGGGTGCCCCTGGATCCGACCCTGCCCGCGGACCGCCTCGCGTTCATGCTCGCCGACTCCGGCGCTCGCGTGGTCCTCACCCAGGAGCGCTTGAAGTCCGTGCTGCCCGCCCATGCCGGCCCTTTGGTGTGCGTGGACGCGGATTGGAGTCAGGTGGCCTCGCGATCCACCCAGCCACCTCCTCCCCGCTCCCTGCCCGACTCGCTCGCCTACGTGATCTACACCTCCGGCTCCACCGGTAGGCCCAAGGGCACCCTCCTCACCCACCGCGGCCTCTCCAACACCGCCCTCGCCGCCGTTCGCGAGCACCGCTTCGACTCCTCCTCCCACGTCCTCCAGTTCGCCTCCATCGGCTTCGATGCCTGCGTCTGCGAGGTCTTCTCTTCCCTCCTCGCGGGTGCCTGCCTCCATCTCGCCCCTCGCGAGCAGCTCCTCCCAGGGCCGCCCCTCCACTCCCTGCTCCGCTCCCGCTCCATCTCCGCCGTCACCCTCACCCCGTCCGTCCTCGCTCAGCTCGACCCCACGGGCCTCGACTCCCTGCGCACCGTCATCTCCGCGGGTGAGGCGCTCCCGGCTTCCGTCGCCTCACGCTGGGCTCACCCCCAGCGCCTCCTGCTCAACGCCTACGGCCCCACTGAAGTGACTGTCTGCGCTTCCATCGAATCGCAGCTCATTCCCTCCCAGCCCACCATCGGCGCTCCGTTCCCCAACGTCCGCCTCTTCGTCCTCGACTCCCTCCTTCGCCCCGTCCCCATCGGTCTCCCCGGTGAGCTCTTCGTCTCCGGCCCCGGCGTTGCTCGCGGCTACCTCGGCCAGCCCTCGCTCACCGCGGAGAAGTTCATTCCCCATCCGTTCTCGCGCGAGCCGGGCGAGCGCCTCTACCGCACCGGCGACCGTGTCCGCTGGCTGCCCTCCGGACGCCTCGAGTTCCTCGGTCGCCTCGACTCCCAGGTGAAGCTGCGCGGCTTCCGTATCGAGCCCACCGAAGTCTCCTCGCTCCTTCGCGACCACTCCTCCGTCCTCGACGCCTTCACCCTCCTTCGCGAAGACCCTCCCCCCCTCACCCGCCTCGTCTCCTACGTCGTCTCGCGTGATCCCGGGCGCGATCCGGCGGCGCTCCGCTCGTTCCTGCGCGAGCGCGTGCCGGAGTACATGGTGCCGGCGGCGTTCGTGTTCCTGGACGCGCTGCCCCTCACCGCCAGCGGCAAGGTGGACACACGCGCGCTGCCTGCTCCCGACGAGACCCATGTCGGCGGCGGTCAGGGTTACGTGGAGCCGCAGGGCGATCTGGAGCGCACGCTGGCCGCCCTCTGGTGCGAGCTGCTGGGCCTCAAGCGCGTGGGACGCCATGAGCGCTTCTTCGACGTGGGCGGCAACTCCCTGCTCATCGTCCGCGTGCAGGAGCGCCTCCAGACGACGCTGGACCTGCGGCTCTCCCTGCCCGTGCTCTTCCAGTACCCCACCATCGCGGGCCTGGCCGAACACCTGTCCCAGTCCGGCGGAGGCTCGCGGCTGGAGTCCAGCCAGGAGCGCGGCGAGGGCCGCAAGGAGCGCATGGATCAACAGCGGGAGCAGCGACTGAGCCGCCGCAAGAAGGGAAGCGCGTGATGGCTCAGGACCCTTCGTCCCCGTCCGAGTCCGTCGCCATCGTCGGCATGGCGCTGCGCGTCCCGGGTGCTCGCGATCCCGAATCCTTCTGGCGGTTGATCGACGACGGCGTGGAGCCGCGCACGTCCTTCTCCGACGCGGAGCTGGAGGCGGCCGGAGTGCCGCGCGCCGTGCGCGAGCAGCCGGGCTACGTGCGCGAGGGCTTCGTCCTGGACGGCGTTGCCGCCTTCGACGCGGCCTTCTTCGGCTACAGCCCCCGGGAGGCGGAGCTGCTGGATCCCCAGCACCGCCTCTTCCTGGAGTGCGCATGGGAGGCGCTGGAGCGCTCCGGCCATGGGGACGCACGCGGACGAGGCGCCACGTCCGTCTTCGCGGGCGAGGGGCGGAGCACCTACCTCATCGCGAACCTGCTGACCCGGCCAGACCTGGTGGCGGCGCAGGGCCTGTTCTCGCTGATGGTGGCCAACGAGAAGGACTTCCTCGCCACGCGCGTCTCCCACCGCCTGGACCTGCGCGGCCCGAGCCTCACCGTGCAGACAGCGTGCTCCACGTCGCTGGTGGCGGTGCACCTGGCCTGCCAGAGCCTGCTGTCCGGCGAGTCGGATCTGTCGCTCGCGGGCGGCGTCGCGCTGGCGCTGCCTCAGCGCGCCGGCTACGCGTATCGGGACGGGGGCATCCTCTCCCCGGATGGACGCTGCCGTCCCTTCGACGCTCGGGGCGAAGGCACCATTGGTGGTTCGGGCGTGGCGGTGGTGGCGCTCAAGCGGCTGTCGGACGCGCTGGAGGCGGGAGACCGCATCCACGCCGTCATCCGCGGGTCGGCCATCAACAACGACGGCGCGGACAAGGTGGGCTTCACCGCGCCCAGCGTGGACGGACAGTCCCAGGTCATCTCCGAAGCGCTCGCGGTGGCGTGCGTGGATCCCGACTCAATTCAGTACGTGGAGGCCCATGGGACGGCCACCCAACTGGGAGACCCCATTGAAGTGGCCGCGCTCAACCAGGTGTTCCAGGGACTGCCTCGGGGCTCCATCGCCCTGGGCTCGGTAAAGAGCAACCTGGGCCACATGGACGCGGCGGCCGGCGTGGTGAGCCTCATCAAGACGGCGCTGGCGCTGGAGCACCGGCGGCTTCCCCCCAGCCTGCACTTCCAGAATCCCAACCCGCGCGTCCCGTTCGACGACGGTCCCTTCGCCGTCAACACCGCGTCGCGGTCGTGGCCCGGCGCGAAGTCCCGGCGCGCGGGAGTGAGCTCCTTCGGCATGGGCGGCACCAACGCGCACGTGGTGCTGGAGGAGGCACCCACGCCCGCGCCGCGCACGCCCGCGCAGCGCACGTGGCAGCTCCTGGCCCTGTCCGCTCGGACTGCGCCCGCGCTGGAGGAGACGACAGGCCGGCTGGCCACGCACCTGGAGCAGCACCCGGAGGTTGCGCTGGCGGACGTCGCCCACACGCTAATGGTGGGACGCCGTCGCTTCGAACACCGGCGGGTGCTGGTGTGCCAGGACGCGCGCGAGGCCCGGGAGGCGCTGGCGGCACGCGACGCGCGGCTGCTCACGGAGGTCGCGGGGGACGGACGATGCTCGGTGGCGTTCCTCTTCCCCGGCCAGGGCTCGCACCACGTGGACATGGGCCGCGGCCTGTACGCGGCGGAGCCCCGCTTCCGCGAGCACGTGGACGCGTGCTGCGAGCGCTTCGCCCCGCACCTGGGCTCCGACTTGCGGCGCATCCTCTTCCCGGCCGCGTCGGAGCACGCGGAGGCCACTCGGAAGCTGGAGCAGACGACGTTCGGCCACCCGGCGCTCTTCACCATCGAGTACGCGCTGGCGCGCTGGTGGACGGACATGGGCGTTCGGCCGCAGGCGCTCATCGGCCACAGCGTCGGCATGTACGCGGCGGCCTGTGTGGCGGGCATCTTCACGCTGGAAGACGCCACGGCGATGTTGGCGCTGCGCGCCCGGCTCATCCAGCAGCTGCCTGCGGGGGCCATGCTGTCCGTGTCACTCCCTGAAGCAGAGGTTCGCCCGCTACTGGTGGGAAGGCCGGTGGGCATCGCCGCCAGCAACGCGCCCTCGCTGTGCGTCGTGTCCGGTCCCCCCGACGCCGTGCACGCGGTCCAGGCGGAGCTGATGGCGCGCGGCGTGGAGTGCCGCATGCTGCACAGCACCTACGCCGGCCACTCCGCGATGCTGGAGCCAATGCTGCGGCCCCTGGAAGAGGCGCTGCGCCGCGTGCGCCTGTCGCCTCCGTCCATCCCCTGCGTCTCCAACCTCACCGGCACCTGGCTCACCGACGCGGAGGCGACGGATCCGCGCGCGTGGGCGGAACAGGTGCGGCGACCGGTGCGCTTCGCGGAAGGCGTGGCGGCGCTGCTCGAGGAGCCGGACCGGCTGCTGTTGGAGGTGGGGCCGGGGCAGGCGCTGACGATGCTGGCGCGGCAGGCCACGAACGCGGCGGGGCGAACGATTGTCGCCTCGATGCGCCGGCCGCAGGATCCGCAGCCGGATGCCGCGGTGCTCCTGAACGCCGTGGGGCGGCTGTGGCTTGCAGGCGCGGAGCTGGACGTGGAGCGGCTCCAGGGTCCGGGCGAGCACCGCCGCGTCGAGCTGCCGCCCTATCCCTTCCAGCAGGAGGACTACTGGCTGGAGGCCGTGGCGGGAACGCACTCGGCGGCGGATCCCCGGACGGCCGGGACGGCGCTCCGCAAGCGGGACGACGCGGCGGAGTGGTTCTACCAGCCGGCCTGGAAGCCCACGCCGCCACCTGCCCCTTCGGCCACGGGTGGCGAGCGCGTGCTGGCCTTCGTCGACGCCACCGGCTTCGGCGCGGAGCTGGCGGCGCGGCTGGAGGCGGGGGGCTCGGAGGTGGTGCGGGTGGTGCCCGCGTCCGGATTCTCCCAACGGGACGTGCGCACCTTCGAGATCGTGCCGGGCGAACCCGCGCACTACCGCGCGCTGCTGGAGGCCGTGGGCACGCCTCGGCGGGTGGTGCACGCATGGGGCCTGGGCCCCGCCATCGGTGGGGATGAAGACGCGGCGCTCGCCACTGAGCTGGAGCGGGGCTTCCACGGTCTCGTCGCCCTACTGCGAGCGCTCCAGGCCCAGCCGGTCGATGGGCCGGTGGACGTCGTGGTGCTGGTGAGTGGCGCGCTGGAGGTGACGGGGGACGAGCCGCTGGTGCCCGCCCGCGCGCTCGTGGTGGGCCCCTGCAAGGTGGTTCCGCAGGAGCACATGGGGCTGCGCACGCGCTGCATCGACGTGCGCCTGCCCGAGGACTCAGCGAAGCAAGCGGGCCTGCTGGAGCGGTTGGTGGCGGAGGTGCGCCTGGACGCGGCGGAGCCCGTGGTGGCCTGGCGCGGATCGCGCCGCTACGCCGAACACTTCGAGGCGACGCGGCTGCCCTCCGCGAGCGCGGACACAGCGCCGCTGCGCGAAGCGGGCGTGTACCTGCTGACCGGAGGCCTGGGGCGGATCGGCCTGGGCCTGGCCGATCACCTTGCGGCTGCGGTGCGGGCGCGGCTGGTGCTGGTGGGCCGCTCGCCCTTCCCCTCGCCGGAGGAATGGGACGCGTGGCTGCGCGCGCACGGCGAGGAGGATGACGTGTCGCGGAAGATTCATCGCCTGCGGGCGATGGAGGCCCGTGGCGCGCAGGTGCTGGTGCTGTCGGCGGATGTGTCCCGGCGGGCGGAGCTGGAGTCCGTGGTGGCCCGCGCGCGGGCGCGCTTCGGGGCACTGCATGGCGTGGTGCACTCCGCGGGCATCATTGGCGCGCGGACGTCAGTGCCGCTGGTGGACATGGATCGCGAGCGCTGCGAGGAGCAGCTCGCGGCCAAGGTGCATGGCACCCGGTGGCTCACGGCCGCGCTGGCCGGCGGGCCGCCGCCGGACTTCGTGGTGTTGCAGTCCTCGCTGTCCACCGTGCTGGGCGGCCCGGGGTTCAGCGCCTACGCGGCGGCCAATGCCTTCATGGACACGCTGGCGTGCGAGCGCGCTCGGACGGGCGGGACGCAATGGCTCAGCGTGGACTGGGACGGCTGGCATCAGGACGGTGAAGTGCCTGGCGCGTCGGACATGACACTCGACGAAGGCTCGGACGCCCTGCGACGGCTGTTGTCCGCGCGAGCCGAGGGCCGTTGGGCGGTGTCCACCACGGACCTCTCCGCGCGGCAGGCGATGTGGCTGCGGCGCGAGCGCACCGGCACTGCGCCGGCCACGAGCACGGGAACCGGGCACTCGCGGCGCGGCGTGCGGACCGCTTTCGTGGCGCCCCGGGATTCCGTCGAGCAGGGGATCGCCGCCATCTGGGCGGAGCTGCTCGGCGTCGCGGAGCCGGGCATCCACGACGACTTCTTCGAGCTGGGCGGACACTCGCTGGTGGGCGCGCAGGTCGTGGCGCGCGTCCGTCAGGCGTTCCAGGTGGAGCTGCGCCTGGGGACGCTCTTCGAGACACCCACCATCGCGGGCATGGCCGTGGCCATCGTCAAAAGCCGCACCGAGAACATGAGCGAGGAAGAGCTGGAGTCCCTCCTGTCCGAGCTGGAGTGAGCCGCTCCCCCTCTTCGCCCCACCTTTTTCACCGACCGAGCACCATGAGCGACATTCGCAACCGGATCGCCCACCTTCCTCCCGAAAAGCGCGAGCAACTGCTGCGCAAGATGGCCGAGCGGCAGCAGGCCTCCGGTGCGCCGGCGAAGGACCTTGCACCGGCCCCGAGGCCCGCGCGCGCGGCGTCCGAACCGTCGCCGCTGTCCTTCGCCCAGCAGCGGCTGTGGTTCCTGGACCGGATGGAGCCCGGGACGACACTGTTCAACCTCCCGGCCGCGTTCCGCCTGCGCGGGCCGCTGGACGTGAAGGCCCTGGGACGCGCCTTCAACGCGCTCGTGGAGCGCCACGAATCGCTGCGGACGCGCTTCATGGAGCAGGACGGCCAGCCCGTGCAGGTGGCGGAGCCGTCACTGGCGCTGGCGCTGGCACCGGAGGACCTGACGGGCCTGCCGCTGGAGCAGCGCGAGGAGCAGACGCGCAAGCGGATGGCGGAGGAGGCGCGGAGGCCGTTCGACGTGACGCGCGGCCCGCTGCTGCGCACCCGGCTGCTGCGGTTGTCGCCGGAGGAGCACGTGCTGCTCCTGACGATGCACCACATCGTCTCCGACGGCTGGTCCATCGAAGTGCTGATCCGCGAGGTGGGCGTCTTCTACGAGTCCTTCGTCGCCGGCACCGCGCCGGTGCTCCCAGCCCTGCCGTTGCAGTACGCGGACTTCGCGCGCCAGCAGCAAGGACGCGAGGGCGAGCCCCTGCGGCGTCAGCTGGACTACTGGAAGGCGCGGCTGAGCGGAGCGCCTCAGGTGCTGGAGCTGCCCACGGACTGGCCGCGTCCGGCCGTGCAGACGTTCCAGGGGGCGGAGCTGCGCGTGGAGCTGCCCGCCGCGCTGGTGGAGCAGCTCAAGGCGCTGGGCCGGCGCAGCGGAGCCACGCTCTACATGGTGCTGCTCGCGGCCTTCCAGACGGTGCTGCACCGGTACTCGGGGCAGGACGAGGTCTGCGTGGGCACGCCCAGCGCCGGCCGGAGCCAGGCCGAGTTGGAGGGCCTCATCGGCTTCTTCCTCAACACGCTGGTGCTGCGCACGGACCTGTCCGGCGAGCCCACCTTCCTGGGGCTGCTGGGCCGGGTGCGTGAGGCCGCGACGGGCGCGTTCGACAACCAGGACGTGCCCTTCGAGAAGCTGGTGGAGGAGCTCCAGCCCCGGCGCAGCCTCAGCTACACGCCGCTGTTCCAGGTGATGCTCATCCTCCAGAAGCCGCAGGGCCGTCCCCAACTGGGAGGCCTGGCGCTGGAGGCCATCAAGAGCACCGCGGGCCGGTCGATGTTCGACCTCACCCTGTCGCTGGTGGAGGTGGAGCGAGGCGGGCTCGTCGGTCACGTGGAGTATAGCACCGACCTGTTCGAGGAGGCGACCATCGCGCGCCTCACCCAGCACCTGCGCACGGTGCTGGAGGCCGCTGTCGCGCGCCCCGAGGCGCCCCTGGCCTCACTGCCCCTCATGCCCGAGGCCGAGCAGCGCCAGGTGCTCCTCGACTTCAACCGCACCCACGCCGACGTGCCCCTCGACGTCTGCTTCCACCAGCTCTTCGAGGCTCAGGCCGACCGCGCTCCCGACGCTGTCGCCGTCCGCGACGCGTCTTCTTCCTTCAGCTACTGCGCCCTCGACGCTCGCTCCAACCGCCTCGCCCACCTCCTCGTCGCCTCCGGCGTCCAGCCCGACTCCCTCGTCGCCCTGCTGGCTCCTCGTGGCTGCGACTTCGTCGCCTCCAACCTCGGCGTCCTCAAGGCCGGCGCGGCCTGGCTTCCGCTCGACCCGCTCCACCCTCCCCAGCGCCTCGCCCAGATTCTCTCCCTCAGCCGCGCTCCCTTCGTCCTCGTCGCGGATGTCTTCGCGCCGCTGCTTTCCTCCGCCCTCGCGCTATTGCCCGAGGACTCTCGCCCGCGCGTCCTTTCGCTCGAAGCCTCCCTGAACGCGGACGTTCCTTCTTCGCGCCTCTCGCCTCGCGCGTCTCCTTCGCACCTCGCCTACGTCATCTTCACCTCTGGCTCCACCGGCACTCCCAAGGGCGCCATGGTCGAGCAGCGCGGCATGCTCAACCACCTGCATGCCAAGGTGCTTGCTCTCGGCCTCGGACCCAAGGACGTCGTCGCGCAGACGGCCTCCCAGTGCTTCGACATCTCCGTCTGGCAGTCCTTCGTCGCCCTGCTCGTTGGTGGCCAGACGCTGGTGCTGGGCGATGACGTCGCCCACTCACCTTCCGCCCTCCTCGACGCGCTGGAGGCTCACACCGTCTCCATCGTCGAGTCCGTGCCCTCGCTGCTGAATGCCCTGCTCGAGGAGGCGGACTCTCGCGGCCCTTCCCGCCCCGCTCTCTCGCACCTGCGCTTCATGCTTCCCACCGGTGAGGCCCTTCCGGCGGAAACCGCTCGCCGCTGGCTCCTCGCGTGGCCGTCCATTCCTCTCGTCAACGCCTACGGCCCCACCGAGTGCTCCGACGACGTCACCCACGCCTTCCTCTCCTCTCCTCCGGCCTCCTCCGTCGTCCCCATCGGCCGCCCCGTCTGCAACACCCGCCTCTACGTCCTCGACTCTCTTCTGCGCCCCTGCCCCGTCGGCATCCCCGGCGAGCTCTTCGTCGCGGGCACGGGTGTCGGTCGCGGCTACCTCTTCGACCCCTCTCGCACTGCCGTCTCCTTCATTCCGGACCCTTTCTCCTCCTCGCCTGGCGCGCGCCTCTACCGCACCGGTGACCGCGTCCGCTGGCTGCCTGACGGCTCCCTCGACTTCCTGGGCCGCATCGACTTCCAGGTGAAGCTGCGCGGCTTCCGCATCGAACTGGGTGAAATCGAAGCCTCTTTGCGCGGGCTGCCCGCCGTGCGTGATGTCGTCGTCCTCGTGCGCCAGGACTCGCCCGGTGACGCGCGTCTCGTCGCGTACCTCTGTCCGCGCCCGGGACTGCCTCTCGACGTCTCCGAAGTCCGCGCGTCTCTCGCCTCGCACCTGCCCGAGTACATGGTGCCTTCGGCCTTCGTCCTCCTCGACGCCCTGCCCCTCAGCTCCAACGGCAAGGTGGACCGCAAGGCCCTTCCTCTCCCCGACGCAGATGCCTCTCGCGCCGCATCCTTCGTCCCGCCCCGCACGCGCACCGAGGCCCTCCTCTGCGGCCTCTTCGCTCGCCTGCTGCGGCTGGAGCGCGTCGGCATCGACGACGACTTCTTCGCGCTCGGTGGCCATTCCCTTCTGGCCACCCGCCTCGTCGCCCATGTGCGCGAAGCCCTCGGCCTGGAGCTGCCCCTTCGCGCCCTCTTCGAGGCCTCCTCTCCCGCGCTCCTCGCCCAGCGCCTCGATGCCCTTCGCGACTCCTCCTTCTCTTCCGCCGCGCCTCCTCTTCGCCCCTCACCTCGCGATGGCGCGCCCCCGCCTCTCTCCTTCGCCCAGCAGCGACTCTGGTTCCTCGACCGCTGGCAGCCCCAGAGCGCCTTCTACAACGTCCCCTCTGCGCTCCGGCTCCTCGGCCCCCTTCAGCTCCCTGCGCTCCAGTCCGCCTTTGACGAGCTGATCCGCCGTCACGAATCCCTGCGCACCACCTTCGACTCCACGGAGGAGGAGCCCCATCAGGTCATCCACCCGGCGCGGCCCATCCCGATTCAAGTCATCGACCTGAGCAGCCTGCCCACCGCCGAGCGGATGCCCGAGGCGCGCAGGCTCGCCGACGCGGAGGCGCAGCGGCCCTTCGACCTGTCTGCGGGACCCGTCGTGCGACTCACGCTGTTGCGGCTGGAGGAGCATGAGCACGTGCTCCTCGGGGTGATGCACCACATCGTCTCGGATGATCGCTCCATCCAGGTGCTGCTCCGCGAGGTGGCCGCGCTCTACGACGCCTTCCAGCGGGGACAGCCGTCGCCGCTTCCACCGCTGCCGGTGCAGTACGCGGATTACGCCGTGTGGCAGCGCTCCTGGCTTCAGGGCGACGTGCTCGACGCGCGGCTCGGCTGGTGGCGCCAGCAGTTGGACGGGATGCCCCAGGCGCTGGAGCTGCCCACGGATCGCCCCCGGCCCGCGACCCAGGGCCACCGCGGCGCCGTGAGCGAGACCCGGCTGTCGCGCGCCCTCTCCGATTCCCTGCGCGCCTTCCACCGCCGCGAGGGCGTCACGCCTTTCGTGACGCTGCTGGCGGCCACGCAGGTGCTGCTGCACCGCTACTCCGGCCAGGAGGACTTCGCGCTCGGCACGCCCGTGGAGGGCCGTGAGCAGCAGGGGCTGGAAGGGCTCATCGGGTTCTTCATCAACACCGTGGTCCTGCGCGCACGGCCACGGCCGGGGCTCTCCTTCCGGGAGCTGCTCGCCCAGGCGCGCGAGTCCACGCTCGGCGCGCTCGCGCACCAGGACGTGCCCTTCGAGAAGCTCGTGGAGGCGCTCCAGCCGAAGCGCGACCCCAGCCGCTCACCGCTCTTCCAGGTGATGATCATCTACCAGCAGGGGCTGGAGCTCACCGGCGCGATGCCGGGCCTCACCCTGCTCCCGCTGGAGGTGGAAAGCCGCACCGCGCGCTTCGACCTGTCGCTGGCCTTCACCGACCACCCCGAAGGGCTGGGCCTCTCCTTCGAATACAACACCGACCTCTACGACGCGGCCACGGTGGCCCGCATGGCCGGCCACCTGCAGGAGCTGCTCACCGGCATCGTGGCGCGGCCGGAAGCGCCCCTCTCCGAGCTGCCGCTGCTCACGCCCGCCGAGCGCCAGACGCTGCTCGTGGCGTGGAACGACACCGGCACGCAGGCACCGGCCGGAGCGAGCCTGCACGAGCTCGTGGAGGCCCAGGTGGACCGCACGCCGGACGCACCGGCGGTCGTGTTCGAAGGCCAGCGGCTCACGTATCGGGAGCTGGACACCCGCGCCAACCAGCTCGCGCACCACCTGCGCTCGCTGGGCGTGGGCCCGGAGGTGCCGGTGGCCGTGTGCCTGGAGCGCTCGCTGGAGATGGTGGTGGGCCTGCTCGCCATCCTCAAGGCGGGCGGCGCCTGGGTGCCGATGGATCCGTCGTACCCGGCCGAGCGCCTGGCCTTCATGTTGGAAGACGCCGCCGCCCCGGTGCTCCTCACCCAGAAGAGTCTGAAGCCCTCACTGCCCGCGACCTCCGGGCGCGTGGTGTGCCTGGACTCGGACTGGGACACCGTCGCGAGCGCGCCCACGCACCGCCCCCACGTGACCGTCGCGCCCGAGGGCGCCGCGTACATCATCTACACGTCGGGCTCCACCGGCCGGCCCAAGGGCGCGCTCAACACCCACGCCGCGATCCACAACCGGCTGGCGTGGATGCAGTCCGCCTATTCGCTCACGCCCGACGACGCCGTCCTGCAGAAGACGCCCTTCGGCTTCGACGTCTCCGTGTGGGAGTTCTTCTGGCCGCTGATGACCGGCGCGCGGCTGGTCATGGCTCGCCCCGGAGGCCACCAGGACGCTGCTTACCTGGCGCGCACCATCGCCGAGGAGCGCATCACCACGCTGCACTTCGTGCCGTCCATGCTCCAGGTCTTCCTGGAGCAGCCGGGGCTGGAGTCCTGCGCCTCCCTCCAGCGCATCTTCTCCAGCGGCGAAGCCCTGCCCGCGGATCTGGCGCGCCGGTGCCTGGAGCGGCTGCCAGCGCGGCTGTTCAACCTCTACGGCCCCACGGAGGCGGCCGTCGACGTCACGCATTGGACGTGCGAGCGCGGCGACCCGTCGCGCACGGTCCCCATTGGCCGTCCCATCACGAACCTGCGCCTGCACGTCCTCGACGCGAGGCTTCGCCCCGTGCCCATGGGCATCCCGGGCGAGCTCTACATTGGAGGCCTGGGCCTGGCGCGCGGCTATCACCACCGGCCGGACCTCACCGCCGAGCGCTTCGTGCCGGACCCCGTCGGCACACAGCCCGGTGCGCGCCTCTACCGGACGGGAGACCTGGCGCGCTACCGGCCCGACGGAGCCATCGAGTACCTGGGCCGCACCGACTTCCAGGTGAAGCTGCGCGGCTTCCGCATCGAGCTGGGCGAAATCGAAGCCTGCCTCGGCCTGCACCCCGCCGTGCGAGAGGCCGTGGTGGTCGCACGCGAGGACGTTCCGGGCGATCCGCGTCTGGTGGCCTACGTGGTGCCTGGCCCGAGCCAAGAGGCCGACACAGCCACGCTGCGCCAGCACCTCCAGCAGCGGCTGCCCGAGTACATGGTGCCCGCGGCCTTCGTGGTGATGGCCGCGCTGCCGCTCTCCGCCAACGGCAAGCTGGAGCGCCGGGCCCTGCCCGCGCCCACCGCCGCGATGGAGGCGACGCGCGCCGCCGCCCCGCCACGGACCCGCACTGAGCAGCTGCTGTGCGGCCTCTTCGCTCGCGTGCTGCGGCTGGAGCGCGTGGGCCCGCACGATGATTTCTTCGCGCTCGGTGGCCACTCCCTGCTCGCCACGCGCCTGGTGGCTCGCGTGCAGGAGACCTTCGGCGTGGAGCTGCCCCTGCGCGCCTTCTTCGACGCGCCCACGGTCGCGAAGCTCGCCGTCCTGGTGGACACACGGACTCCCGAGGAAGGCTCAACTCCGGCCCCTCGCCCCGTGCCGCGCGACGGCGCGCTGCCCCTGTCCTTCTCCCAGCAGCGCCTGTGGTTCCTGGATCAGTGGCAGCCCGGCAGCCCGCTCTACAACATCCCCGCCGCGCTGGAGCTGGAGGGAGAGTTGGACGCAGGCCTTCTGGAGCGGTGCTTCCAGGAGCTCGTCCGGCGCCACGAACCGCTGCGCACGACGTTCCTCCAGGGCGATCACGGCGGAGAGCAGCGCGTGCACGCGGAGGCCGCCGCGCCCCTCCCCGTGGTGGACCTGGAGGCGCTGCCCGCGACGGAGCGCGAGCAGGAGGCGCGCAGGCTCGCCGTCGAAGAGGCGCACCGGCCCTTCGACCTCGCCCGTGGCCCCTTGATGCGCGTCACGATGCTGCGCCTGGAGCCCCGGCGCCACGTGCTGCTCCTGACGCTGCACCACATCGTCTCCGATGGCTGGTCGCTGGAGGTGCTCCTGCGCGAGCTGGCCGTGCTCCACGACGCCTTCCTCCGCGACGAACCTTCACCGCTTCCACCGCTGCCGGTGCAGTACGCGGATTACGCCGTGTGGCAGCGCTCCTGGCTCCAGGGGGATGTGCTCGACGCGCAGCTCGGCTGGTGGCGCCAGCAACTGGACGGGATGCCCCGGGCGCTGGAGCTGCCCACGGACCGGCCGCGCCCCGCGCTCGTCACGTCGCGAGGAGCGGTGGCCACCCGCCGGCTGCCGCGCGACCTGTCGGACGCACTGCGCGCCTTCCACCGCCGCGAGGGCGTCACGCCCTTCACCACATACCTGGCCGCGCTCCAGGCGCTGCTGTACCGCTACTCCGGCCAGGACGACCTGGGCGTGGGCACGCCCGTGTCCGGCCGCGGGCGCTCGGAGCTGGAGGGGCTCATCGGCCTCTTCATCAACACGCTGGTGCTGCGTGCTCGCATCGACGGCGAGCGTTCGTTCCGCGAGCTGCTAGCCCAGGCGCGTGACGCGGTGCTGGGCGCCTTCTCCCATCAGGACGTGCCCTTCGAGCGGCTGGTGGAGACGCTCCAACCGGAGCGCGACCTGAGCCGCACGCCGCTGTTCCAGGTGATGCTGGTCCACCAGCACGGCCTGGAGCTGGAGCGGGCCCTGCCGGGGCTGACGATGCGCCCGCTGCCCGTGGAGGGGCGCACCGCCAAGTTCGACCTCACCCTCTACGTCACCGACAGCGAGCAGGGCCAGCAGTTGGGGCTGGAGTACAACGCCGACCTCTTCGAACCGGCCACAGCGACGCGGCTGCTGGGGCACCTGGAGGTGCTGCTGCGCGACGTCACCGTCCACCCGGAGCGGCGCGTGGCGGAGCTGCCGCTGCTCACCGAAGCCGAGCGCCACCAGCACCTGGTGGAGTGGAACACCCCGCGCGAGGGCTTCGCGCGAGGCCCCACCCTGCACCAGCGCTTCGAGGCGCAGGTGGCCCTCACGCCGGACGCCCTCGCCGCCACCTGCGGCGAGCAGCACCTCACCTACCGGCAGCTGGACGCGCGCGCCAACCAGGTCGCGTGGCGCCTGCGCTCCTTCGGCGTGGGACCGGAGACGCTCGTCGGGCTGTGCGTGGAGCGTTCGCTGGACATGGTGGTGGGCCTGCTCGCCATCCTCAAGGCAGGCGGCGCCTACGTCCCCATGGATCCGTCGTACCCCATGGATCGCCTGGCCTTCATGCTGGAGGACACCCGCGTCCCGGTGCTCGTCACCCAGACTTCTCTCCAGGGAGCACTGCCGGCGCACGGCGCACACGTGGTGCTGCTGGACGACCGCGGCCTCGAAGCGGAGCCCGTCCACGCCCCCGACGCGGGAGTCGCCCCGGAGAACCTGGCGTACGTCATCTACACCTCCGGCTCCACGGGCCGGCCCAAGGGCGTGCAGTTGGCGCACGAGCAGGTGGTGCGCCTGATGACCGCCACGGAGCCCTGGTACGGCTTCGGCGCACAGGACGTGTGGACGTTCTTCCATTCGTACGCGTTCGACTTCTCCGTCTGGGAGCTGTGGGGCGCGCTGCTGTACGGCGGGCGCGTGGTGGTGGTGCCCTACTGGGTGAGCCGCTCGCCGGAGAGCTTCCTGTCGCTGCTGCGCCGCGAGAGGGTGACGGTCCTCAATCAAACGCCCTCCGCCTTCCGCCAGCTGCTCCACGCGGACGCGACCTCCGACGAGCCCGGCGCGCTGTCCCTGCGCTACGTCATCTTCGGCGGCGAGGCCCTGGAGTTCGCCAGCCTGCGGCCCTGGTTCGCGCGGCACGGGGACGCGCGGCCCCGGCTGATCAACATGTACGGCATCACCGAGACGACGGTCCACGTCACCTACCGCGTGGTGCACACGGCCGACGCGGAAGGGGGCTCGGGCAGCATCGTGGGCGTGCCCATCCCGGACCTCCAGACCTTCGTCCTGGACTCGCGCCTCCAGCCCCAACCCGTGGGCATCCCGGGCGAGCTGTACGTGGGAGGCCCAGGCCTGGCGCGCGGATACCTCCACCGTCCGGAGCTGACGGCGGAGCGCTTCGTGCCGCACCCCTTCGCCACGCGCCCCGGAGAGCGCCTCTATAAAACGGGGGACCTGGCGCGAGTGCGTGCCGACGGGCAGCTGGAGTACCTGGGCCGCTCGGACCTGCAGGTGAAGATCCGCGGCTTCCGCATCGAGCTGGGAGAGATTGAAACCGCGCTGGCCATGCACCCCTCGGTGCGCGAGGCGGTGGTGGTGGCGCGCGAGGACGCGCCGGGCGGCAAGCGGCTGGTGGGCTACGTGACGCCCGCCGTGGGCCAGACGCCGGACATCGAGGCGCTGCGCCAGCACCTTCAGCAGCGGCTGCCGGACTACATGGTGCCCGCGGCGCTCGTCGCGCTGGAGTCGCTGCCGCTCACGTCCAACGGCAAGGTGGACCGAAGAGCACTGCCCGCGCCGGAGCTGGAGCGCTCGGTGGGGACACCGTTCGTGGCGCCCCAGACGGAGGTCGAGCAGCAGCTGGCGGACATCTGGGCGAAGGTGCTGCGCCGGGAGAAGGTGGGCCTGCACGACAACTTCTTCGCGCTGGGCGGAGACTCCATCGTCAGCCTGCAGATCATCGCCCGCGCGCACCGCGTGGGCCTGCGCCTCACGCCCCGGCAGCTCTTCCAGCACCCGACCATCGCGGAGCTTGCGCCGCTGGTGGTGCCGGCGGACGTGCCCACCGGGGAGCAGGGGCCGGTGGTGGGTCCGGTGCCGCTCACGCCCATCCAGCGCTGGTTCGTGGAGCGAGAGCTGAAGGCGCCGCACCACAACAACCAGGCCATGGTGCTGGAGCTGCGCCAGCCGATGGAGGTGCCGCTGCTGGAGGCGGCGCTGGGTCACCTGCTCTCGCACCACGACGCGCTCCGGCTGCGCCTCACCCGGACGGCGGAGGGCTGGCGGCAGACCTGCGCCGAACCCGGTCCCGGCGGAGTGGTGGTGCGGCGGGTGGACGCGGCGCGCCTGGAGCAGGTCGCCGGGGAGTTGCAGCGCGGCCTGTCGCTGGAGGACGGCCCGCTGGTGGCGGCGGCGCTGGTGGACCCGTCGGAGGAGAAGACCGGGCGCCTGCTGCTCGTCATCCACCACCTCGCGGTGGACGGCGTCTCCTGGCGCACGCTGCTGGAGGACCTGGCCACGGTGTACCGGCAGCTCCAGGAGGGGCGCGCGGTGTCACTGCCTCCCAAGAGCACGTCCTTCAAGGCCTGGGCGGAGCGGCTGGTGGCGCACGCCCATTCGCCAGCGGTGACGGCGGAGCTGCCCTTCTGGTTGGACGCGTCCCGTTCACGCGTGCGCCCGCTGCCCCGGGAGGGTGCCGGCGGCGACGCCACCTTCGCGTCGGCGCGAGGGGTGACGGTGTCGCTGAGCGCGGAGGAGACGCGCCTGCTGTTGCAGGACGTGCCGGCCGCGTACCGGGCGCGCATCGACGACGTGCTGCTCGCGGCGCTGATGCAGGCGTTGGCGGCATGGACGGGCCAGCAGCGCCAGTTGGTGGACCTGGAGGGCCACGGCCGCGAGGACCTCTTCGACGACGTGGACCTGTCGCGCACGGTGGGCTGGTTCACCGCGCTGTACCCGGCGCTGCTGGAGGTCCCCTCCGAGGCCAGTCCGGGAGACGCGGTGCGCGCCGTGCGCGAGGCGCTGGCGAAGGTACCGTCGCGCGGACTGGGCCACGGCCTGCTGCGCTACCTGCGCGAGGACGAAGCAGCGCGGCGGCTGCGCGCCCTGCCCGCGGCGGAGCTCAGCTTCAACTACCTGGGCCAGTTCGACACGGACTCGCGCGCCGAGGGCCCCTTCACCCTGGTGCGTGAGTCCGCGGGTCCGACCATCGGTGAGTCGGAGCGCCGGCCGCACGTGCTGGAGGCGGGCGGCTACGTGCTCTCCGGCCGGATGGACCTCTTCGTCAGCTACAGCGAGGCGCTCCACTCCCACGCCACCATCCAGGCGCTCGCCACCGCCTGGGGCGACGCCCTGCGGAGGATCATCGCCGGCCGCCTGGGCATGGATGCGGAACGGCGCACCCCCGCGGACTTCCCGCTGGCCCGCCTCACCCCGAGCGCCCTGGAGCGCATCCTCCAGACGGCGCCGCTCGCGAGGGACATCTACCCGCTGTCGCCCATGCAGCAGGGCATGCTCTTCCACGCGCTGTTCGAGCCCCAGGTGGGCATGTACCTGGAGCAGCTCACCTGGACGTTCCACGCGCCGCTGGACCGCGACGCCTTCCACCGCGCCATGGACCGGCTGGTGGAGCGTCAGCCCCTGCTGCGCACCGCGCTCTTCTGGGAGGGACTGGCCGAGCCGCTCCAGGTGGTGAGCGCCCGCGCCCCGCTCCCGTGGCTGGAGTTGGACTGGCGCGACGCATCCCCCGCGGAGCAGCAGCTCCGGCTGGAGGACTTCCTGGCCCGCGATCGCGCCCGGGGCTTCGACCTGTCCCGGCCTCCGCTGATGCGGCTGGCGCTCATCCGGCTGGAGGAGAACGTCACGCGCATGGTGTGGACGTACCACCACGTGTTGCTGGACGGGTGGAGCCTGGGCCTGCTGTTCCAGGAGCTCTTCACCACCTACCAGGCGCTCCTGCGCGACGAGCCGCTCCCGGACCGGTCCAGCCCGCCCTTCCGCGACTACGTGGCCTGGCTCCAGCGCCGGGACGACGCCGGCTCGGAGGCGTTCTGGCGCAAGTCGCTGCGAGGCTTCACGGAGCCCACGCCCCTGCCCCTCGCCCGGCCCGTGAGCGTGGACGCGGCGCCCCTGGCTCCCGGCGAGCGGGAAATCCACCTGAGCGCGGAGCGCACCCTGGAGCTCCAGGCGTTCGCCCGCGACCACCAGCTCACGCTCAACACGCTGGTGCAGGCGACGTGGGGGCTGGTGCTCGGCCGCTGCGCGGGCACGACCGACGCAGTCTTCGGCACCACTGTCTCCGGCCGTCCGCCGGAGCTGACGGACGTGGAGTCCATGGTGGGCCTCTTCATCAACGCCCTGCCGGTGCGCGTGCGGATGGATCCGGACGTGCCGGTGCTGCGGTGGTTGAAGGAGCTGCAGTCATGGCAGGCGGAGATGCGCCAGCACGAGCACAGCCCGCTGGTGAAGGTGCAGGGCTGGAGCGAGCTGCCGCGCGGCTCGTCCCTCTTCGACAGCTTCCTCGTCTTCGAAAACTACCCGGTGGACACGTCCGTCATCGAGCGGGGCAGCGCCCTGGCGATCCGCGACATCCGCTTCCTGGAGCGCATCAACTATCCGCTCGCGGCGATGGTCATCCCCGATCGCCAGCTGATCCTGCGGCTGGGGTATGACCCGGCGCGCTTCAGCGCGGAAGCCATCGACCAGCTCCTGGCGCACTGGAGCACCGCGCTGGATGCGGTGCTCGCCTCACCCGACCAGCCGCTGGGCGCGCTGTCGCTCTTCACGGAAGAGGCACGGAGCCAGGTGCTGGTGGAGTGGAACGCCAGCGACGTGGCCTTCCCCCAGAACCTACTCGCCCACCAGCTCTTCGAAGCCCAGGTGGCCCGCACTCCCGACGCTACTGCTCTCGCCGCTGGCGACGACACCCTCTCCTTCCAGCAGCTCGACGCACGCGCCAACCAGCTCGCCTGGCATCTGCGCGCATACGGCGTCGGTCCCGAGACACGCGTCGCGCTCTGCCTGGAGCGCTCCTTCGATCTCGTCGTCTCCATGCTCGCCGTCCTCAAGGCCGGTGGCGCCTGGGTGCCGCTGGATCCGACGCTTCCCTCGGACCGTCTCGCCTTCATGCTCGCCGACTCCGGCGCCCCCGTGGTCGTCACCCAGGATCATCTGGCGGATGAGCTGCCGGCTCACGGCGGAGTGCTGGTGTGCGTGGATGCGGATTGGAATCAGGTGGCCTCGCGTTCCACCCAGCCGCCTCCTCCACGCTCCCTGCCCGACTCGCTCGCCTACGTCATCTACACCTCCGGCTCCACCGGCAAGCCCAAGGGCACCCTCCTCACCCACCGCGGCCTCTCCAACACCGCCCTCGCCGCCGTTCGCGAGCACCGCTTCGACTCCTCCTCCCACGTCCTCCAGTTCGCCTCCATCGGCTTCGATGCCTGCGTCTGCGAGGTCTTCTCTTCCCTCCTCGCGGGTGCCTGCCTCCATCTCGCCCCTCGCGAGCAGCTCCTCCCAGGGCCGCCCCTCCACTCCCTGCTTCGCTCCCGCTCCATCTCCGCCGTCACCCTCACCCCGTCCGTCCTCGCTCAGCTCGACCCCACGGGCCTCGACTCCCTGCGCACCGTCATCTCCGCGGGTGAGGCACTCCCTCCTTCCGTCGCGTCCCGCTGGGCCCACCCTCAGCGCCTCCTGCTCAACGCCTACGGCCCTACTGAAGTGACTGTCTGCGCCTCCATCGAGTCGCAGCTCATTCCCTCCCAGCCCACCATCGGCGCTCCCTTCCCCAACGTCCGCCTCTTCGTCCTCGACTCCCTCCTTCGCCCCGTCCCCATCGGTCTCCCCGGTGAGCTCTTCGTCTCCGGCCCCGGCGTTGCTCGCGGCTACCTCGGCCAGCCCTCCCTCACTGCGGAGAGGTTCATTCCCCATCCGTTCTCGCGCGAGCCGGGTGAGCGCCTCTACCGCACCGGCGACCGCGTCCGCTGGCTGCCCTCCGGACGCCTCGAGTTCCTCGGTCGCCTCGACTCCCAGGTGAAGCTGCGCGGCTTCCGCATCGAGCCCACCGAAGTCTCTTCCCTCCTTCGCGACCACTCCTCCGTCCTCGACGCCTTCACCCTCCTTCGCGAAGACTCGCCCTCCCTCCACCGCCTCGTCTCCTACGTCGTCTCTCGAGACGAGTCCCCCGACGAAGCCCCACTGCGCGCGATGCTCAAGGCGCGAGTGCCGGAGTACATGGTGCCGGCGGCGTTCGTGTTCCTGGACGCGCTGCCCCTCACCGCCAGCGGCAAGGTGGACACGCGCGCGCTGCCCATCCCGGGCACTCCGCCCGCACGGGCAGCGCTCCAGGTCGCTCCTCGCGACACGGTGGAGGAGCTGCTCGCGACGCTGTGGGCGGAGCTGCTGGGCGTGGAGCGCGTGGGCATCCACGACGACTTCTTCGACCTGGGCGGCCACTCGCTGCTGGCCACGCAGTTGGTGGCACGCCTGCGCGCAGTGTTCGACGTGGACGTGTCGCTTCAGGAGCTGTTCGACCGCACCACCGTGGCCCGCCTCGCGGATCGGCTCCGGGCTCCGCGCAGCGGTTCACTCGCGAGGCCGCCCCCCATCACGTCCTCCCCGGAGGACGGCGAAGTCCCCCTCTCGCACGCGCAGGCCGCCTACTGGTCTCCGGAGCGCATGGGCGCGGGGAGCGTCTACAACCAGGTGCTCACCCCGCTGCGCATGGACGGCCCCCTGGACGTGGAGGCACTGAGGCGCGCGATTGAAGAGGTGGTGCGCCGCCACGAACCGCTGCGCACCACCTTCCCCAGCGTGGACGGTCAGCCCGTACAGCGCGTGGCCCCGCCCACGGAGTGGGAACTCCCCATGGAGGATCTCCGCCCCCTGCCCGAGGACACGCGCGAGCAGGCGCTGATGTCTCGGCTGGAAGAAGAAGGCTGGCGCCCGTTCGACATGGAGCACGGGCCGCTGATGCGCACGCGCCTCTTCCGCGTCACGGACAGCCGCCACGTCCTCATGCTCGCCGTCCACCACGCTCTCACCGACCAGGTGTCCGGCGGAGTGATGCTGCGAGAGCTGACGGCGCTCTACCCCGCCTTCCGCGACGAACAGCCCTCGCCGCTGCCGGAACTCGCCGTGAGCTACCGCGACTACACCCGCTGGCAGCGCGAGTGGATGCGCGGCGAGGTGCTGGAGCACCACCGCGGCTGGTGGAGCCGCCGCCTGGAGAAGCCTTTGCCGGCGTCGCTGCCCCTGGACCGCCCGCGCCCGGAGGCCGGCACCTTCCGCAAGGGACGCCACGGCTTCACGCTCCCGCCCGCGCTGTCCGCCCGGTTCCACACGCTGGCCCGGCGCGAGAGCGTCACCCCCTTCCTGCTGGGGCTGGCGGCCTTCAAGACGTTCCTCGCGCGGACGCTCCAGTGCGGCGACACGGTGGTGGGCATCGTGCACGCCAACCGCCCGCGCCCGGAGCTGGAGCCGCTGGTGGGCATGTTCGCCAGCTACCTGCTGCTGCGCACGGACCTGTCCGGCAACCCCTCCTTCCGCGAGGTCCTGCGGCGCGTGCGCGCAAGCTACCTGGAGTCCTCCGAGCACCAGGACCTGCCCCACGCGGAGCTGGTGTCGCTGCTGCGTCCAGGCGTCGTGGACCGCCGCCCGCTGAGCCCGCTCGGCTACGTCTTCCACGCCTCCGCCGCGCCAGCGGTCGCCCTGGCCGGGCTGGAGATCCAACCGCTGGACGCGGACCTGGGCCTGCTGCTCAACGACTTGCAGTTGCTGCTGACGGACGGCCCGGAAGGACTCACGGGCCAACTGGAGTACCGCACGGAGCTCTTCGACGCGACGACGGTCGCGCGGATGGTGGACGCGCTCCAGGCGCTGTTGATGGAGGTGGTGGAGGAACCGGACCGGCCCCTGGGGTCGCTGGCCCCGCCCCCTTCGGACTCGAAGTCACGGGAGGTCGCATGAGCACGAGGACCCGGCTGTACCTGGAGGCGGAGCCGTTCCAGAGCGTCGCGGGCGCCATCAACGCCTGGATGGAGGAGGAGCTGCGAGCGCTCGGCCACGACGTCGAGCGCTTCAACCGCCACTACCCCAACACGGGGGACTCCGGCATCCCGGTGGCCAACGCGCGGCGCGTGCTGGCGCTGCACTCCCGGCCCGCCGCGGACCTGGCCGTCTACTGCGACATGGGCCTGGGCATCCGCGCGCCCAACAGGGAGCTGGCGCGGCGGACGTTCGTGTTCTTCCACGGCCTCCACGGCCAGCCCACGACGTGGCTGGGCAACCCGCTCATCGACCTGTACGGGGCGCTGTCGCCCTACATCCACGACACCCTCACGTCGCTGCTGCTGACCCCGGACTGGTCCGCTCGGCGGTGCCTGGATCCGCGCGGGGCCGCGAACGTAAGCACCCTCGTGCCGACGTTGCCGTGCCTGGAGGCCCCCGACGGCGAGGGGCGCCTCCCCGGCGTCGAGCTGCCCCGGACCGTGCAGGAGGCGCTGGACCGCGGCGAGGTGCTGGGCCACGCCATCCAGCCCGGCAAGGCGGACTGGCAGTCCGTCTGCGCCATCCTCCTGGGCCTGCGCGCGCAAGCCCGCGAGCACGGCCATCCTCCCGTGCGGCTGGTGGTGGCCGCCCAGGACTTCGCGCTGCTGCAACACGTGCTCCGCTTCGACTTCCCCTTCCAGGCGCACGCGCTCGCCCAGGCGCTTCAGGCCGCGGACGCGACGCTGGAGGATCTGCTGCTGCCCGTCCCGCACCTGAGCCAGCCCGCCCTCTTCCGCCTCGTGCGCGAGGCCCGCTTCGGGCTCTGCTACAACACCACCCCGGAGCCCTTCGGGATGTACGTGCTGGAGTCCGTGCTCAACGGCTGTCCCGTCTACACCAACGGGGCGGGCAACAACCGCCACGCGCTCCCGCCGGGCCACGGCATCCTCGTCCACGAGACCGAGGCGATGGCCGCTGGCGCCCCGGACGCCTACGCCTCCCTGGCGGCCCGCATCTTCCAGGACGTGCTCGCGCCAGCGCCCCTGCGTGAGGCCTGCCAGCGGGGCGCCGCGCTGATCCGCCGCACCTTCACCCGCGCCGCCTTCTCCTCCAGCGTCCGAGCCTGTATCGCCCGGCTGGAGTCGGACCCCGCGCGGCCGGACTGGGCGTTCGAGGACCTGGTCGTGCGGCTGAGCCCCACCGTGCGCCGGCTCGACGCGGCCAGCGGGCGCTTCCGCTCCGACTACCGCGATGATCGGCTGGGCGAGGAGGAACAGGCGCTGCTGCCGCGGGTGCTGGGCAACTCCGCGGGCGACGTCCTGCGCGGGGCCCCCCCGCTCGCGCCGCTGGAGGCGCTCTTCGACAAGGGCGTGCTGTCGCTCGCGACTCCGGAGTCAGCCCGCCCGCCAGGGTCCACGCCGGGCGCGTGGGCCTGGTACCCGCCGGACTCCGCCTTCCTGGAGCCCTCCCTCCTGCGCGACCCCGGCCCGCGTTAGCCGCCCCTTTTCCCAGGTGCAGGCATGTCCACCATCCTCTTCGTTCCCATGCCCGCGCGCGGGCACATCAACCCCACGTTCAAGATGGCCCGCGCGCTCCAGAAGCGCGGCCACCGGATCATCTACTGCAGCCTCCCTGACACGGAGGACTTCATCCGCGCGGAGGGCTTCGGCTTCGAGTGCCTCTTCGAGTCCCTCTACCCGAAGGGCTTCCAGGCCAGGAGCAATGCCCGGCTGGGCACGCTGAGCGGCCTGTCCAGGCTGGTGTTCCTGCGCGAGCTGGCCCGCAGGCAGACGCAGACGCTGGAGGCGATGCTCCAGGGCGAGTTCGACGCGATCGTCGAGCGGACGCGCCCGGACCTGGGCGTCATCGACATCCTGCAGCCGGAGCAGGCCCTCGTCCTCCACGGCCACCGGGTGCCGACCGTGGCGCTGAGCACGAGCATCCCCCTGCGCTGGGAGCCCCGGACGCCACCGACCAGCTCGGGGCTCATCCCCGACGAGCGGCTCCCCACGCTCGTCCGGAACACCGTGGACTGGGGACGCATCCTGATCGACACGAAGCTGGGCTCGCTGGGCAGTTGGGTGGGCATTGAGCCGGACTCGATGAAGTTCCGGCGCGCGCTGGCGCGCAAGCATGGCTACCCGGTGTCGAGCCTGGACTTCGGCGGCCGCGTCACCGGCGCGCACGAGCCCCTGCTCGTGCCCTGCCCGCGGGAGTTCGTGGAGTTCCGCGGCGCGAAGCCCTCCGCCGGCCTCCACTTCACGGGGCCCTGCATCGACCTGGAGCGGCAGGAGCCGGACTTCCCCTGGGAGCGGCTCGATGAGGAGCGTCCGCTGGTGGTGTGTTCGCTGGGGACGATGGTCAACCAGGCGGATCAGGCCCGCCGCTTCCACCAGTCCGTCGCCCAGGCGGCCCGCCAGCGCCCGGGCTGGCAGTTCGTGGTCGCCACCAACCAGTGGACGGAGGAGGTCCCAGGAGGAACGCCGGACAACCTCGTGTCCGTGAAGCACGTGCCCCAGCTGCGGATGCTGCGGCGCGCGACCGCGATGGTGACCCACGGCGGCTTCAACAGCATCAAGGAGTGCATCTACTTCGGCGTGCCCATGGTCGTGTTGCCGGTCCAGTGGGATCAACCCGGCATGGCAGCGCGGGTCGCGCACCACGGGTTGGGCGTGCGCACCAGCATCGACACGCTGACGCCGGACCTCCTCGTCCAGCAGTTGGAGGAGATCATCAGCGGGCCCTCGTACCGCGGCGCCCTGGAGCGGATGCAGGACTGCTTCCAGGCCGCCGAACAGGACCAGGCGCTGGCCGAGTCCCTCGAGCAGCACATGGTCCGGGCGTGAGCCCTTCTCCACCCGTTCCCTTCCAACCCTTCAATCCCTCTCCAGAAAGCCAGACATGGAAGACACCCAAAGCCCCTCCAGCTCCGGGAACAATCCCCCCCCGCGCCCCCCGGGTCTGCGTCAGGCGCTGAAACAACAGGCGCTGGAGCTGGCCGGCACGGCCCTCACGCAAGGGGCCCTCTTCACTGCCAGACAGGTCACCCAGGCCATCCACCAGCGGCCGGACGCAAACAACACCTTCTTCGACCCCGCGGCGTTCCCCTTCACCAGCCGCATGGAGCGCAACTGGAAGGTCATCCGACAGGAATTGGACGCGGTGATGCGAGGGGTGGAGATCATCCCCAACTTCCAGGACCTGATGCCCGAGCAGCGCGAGCTGACCACGGATGATCGCTGGAAGACGTTCGTCTTCTACGGCTACGGGGTGAAGTTCGAGGACAACTGCCGCCGGTGTCCGGAAACGACGCGTCTCCTGGAGAGCATCCCGGGCATGACGAGCGCCATGTTCTCCATCCTCCGAGGCCGCAAGCACATCCCCCCGCACTCCGGGCACTACAAGGGCGTGCTGCGCTACCACCTGGGCCTGCTGGTCCCCGAGCCCGCGGACGCGTGTCACATCCGCGTGGGCGACAAGACGGCCTCCTGGCGCGAGGGGCAAAGCCTCATCTTCGACGACACCCACGAACACGAGGTGCGCAAGGAGAACGACGGGGACCGCGTGGTGCTCTTCGTGGACTTCCTGAGGCCGCTGCCGCCGGTGTTGTCCGGGCTCAACCGCACGGTGGTGAAGCTCATCAGCCTGTCGCCGTACATCACCCGGAGCGAGCAGAACTCACGGAAGTGGGAGGAGTACTTCGGCGAGGAGTTCGACCTCGTGCGCAATCCCCCGTCCGGCAAGCGCGCCTGAAGGCCCCAGGCGAAATCAAATCAACTGGCGCGCCCGGAGCACCTGCTCCAGGCCCGCCATGTCCTCGGGCAGATCGATGGGCTGAGAGGAGGCCTCGGTCGCGCTCCGGACGTCCTTGAGCCCGTTGCCCGTGATGACCACCAGCGCGGACTCGTCGCGCCCCACGATTCCCTGCTCCACCGCGCGGGCCAGCCCCGCTACGGCGCAAGCGCCCGCGGGCTCGGCGAAGACCGCCGCGAGCCGGGCCGTCCTCCGCATCGCCTCCAGGATGCTCGCGTCGTCCACCGCGAGCATGGCGCCCCGCGACTCGTGGATGGCGCGCAAGGCCTTGCGCCAGTTGCGCGGCTGTCCCACCGCGATGGAGTCCGCGAGCGTCCGGGCCTCCACCGGGCGGATGGAGCCCTCCCGCCGGACGTATTCGTCCACCAGGGGCGCGCTCCCCTGCGCCTGCACGCCGAGCATGCGCGGCAGCCGGGAGAGGAAGCCCAGCCGGTGCATCTCCCACAGCCCCTTCCAGGCCCCGGCCAGGGTGCAGCCATCGCCCACGGAGAAGACCACCCAGTCCGGCAATTCCTCTCCAAGCTGCTCCGCCATCTCCAGGCCCACGGTCTTCTTGCCCTCGATGAGATAGGGATTCACCGCGCAGTTGCGGTTGTACCAACCGAAGCGCGCGCAGGCGTCCTGGCAGACCGCGTAGGCATCGTCATACGAGCCCTTCACGCGCAGGACGGTGCCCCCGAAGATGAGGACCTGCGCCACCTTGGGCTCGGGCGTGCGCTCCGGGACGAAGATGACGCTCTTCAAGCCCACGGCCGCGGAGAACCCCGCGAGCGAAGCGGCCGCGTTGCCGGCCGAGGCACAGGCGATGACGTCGCTCCCCTGCTCCCGGGCCTTGAGGACACCGACAGCGCTCGCGCGGTCCTTGAAGGAAGCCGTGGGATTGCGGCCGTCGTCCTTCACCTTCAACGCCCTCACGCCCACCGCGGCCGCCAGCCGGGGCGCGTCGTAGATGGGCGTCATGCCGACGTGGGGATGCGGCAGCTCCCGGGTGCTGTCCACGGGAAGCAGCTCCAGGTAGCGCCACAGGCTCCCTACGCGGGACTGCAGCGCCTCGCGGGTCAGCGTCCGCGCCACGGCGTCATAGTCATACTCGAGGTCCAAGATGCCCTCGATGCCGCAGCCAGGGCACGTGTAGAGCCCTTGCGTGCCGTAGTGGCTGCCGCAGCGCACGCAGGTCGCGCGGACCAGATGTTCGAGCCCCATGGGTTCAGAACAGGTGCAGCACGAGGCCGCTGCGCAGCTTCGGCTCGAACCAGGTGGACTTGGGCGGCATGATCTCGCCCGCGTCCGCGATGGTCATGAGCTGCTCCAGGCTCGTCGGAGGAAGCGAGAAGGCCAGACGCCACGCGCCCGAGTCCACCAGGCGCTCCAGCTCCTCCGTGCCCCGGATGCCGCCCACGAATTGGATGCGCTCGTCCTTGCGCGGATCACGGATGCCCAGGAGCGCCCCCAGCACGTTGTTCTGGAGGATGCTCACGTCCAGCTCCTCCGTCGGCGTGGCGCCAAACGAGCCCGGCCTGGCGGTGAGCTGATACCAGGCTCCCTCCAGATACATGCCGAACTGATGCGCCCGGTCCTGGGTCTTCGATTGCCCGCGCGTCACCTCGAACCGCTCGCCCAGCCGCGCCAGGAAGGACTCCGGCGTCAGCCTGTTCAAATCCTTCACCACGCGGTTGTAGGCGAGGATGCGCATCTGGTCGTGAGGGAAGACCACCGCGAGGAAGCGGCTGTGTCCGCCGCTCTCACCGCGCTGGCTGCGCAACGAATGGACCCGCGAGGCCGCCGCCGAACGGTGGTGTCCGTCCGCGATGTAGAGCATGGGCACTTCGTGGAACGCCGCCGTGAGCCGCGTGTTGAGACTCCCGTTCACCCTCCAGAAGGTGTGGCCAATGCCATCCTCGGTGGTGAAGTCGTACTGGGGCGTGGAGCGCATCCCCTCCTCCATCAGCGCGCCGATGGACGGCACGGCCCGATACGTGAGGAAGACGGGTTCGTCATTGCCCCCGAGCGTGTCGATGTGCCGGGTGCGATCGTCCTCCTTGTCCGGGCGCGTGAGCTCATGCTTCCGGATGAGGCCCTGGTCGTACTCGTCGACCCTGGCCAGGGCGACGACGCCCGTCTGCACGTGCGCGCCCATGCGCTGCCGGTACAGGTAGAAGCACGCCTCGTCGTCCTGTCGCAGCCAGCCCTCGGCGAAGAAGCGCTCCAGGTTGCGCCGGCCCTGCGCATACACGGGCTCGGAGTGCTCGTCCGTGCCCGGCGGCAAACCAATCTCCGGCCGCGAGACATGGAAGAAGCTGCGCGGGTTGCCGTCGGCGTAGGCGCGCGCTTCCGCGGTGCTCACCACGTCGTAGGGGGGCGTGCACAGCGTCTGTCCCAGCGCCTCGGCGGGACGGACCCCACGGAACGGCTGAAGGTCGGCCACGGATGTCGCTCCTGGTTGTAGGCCTGCTTTGTAAGCTGGCAAAGAATACCAAGCAACCCATGGATAACGGTGACATGGAAGTAGCGTTCCGCGCGCGGTGCGTGACGTGTCGCCAGCACCCTCCCACCGCCCGTCCGCCTGCCTCCCCAGCACTCAAATCGCCAGGAAAGACGGGAAGTTGAGGGGCCGGGCGAGCGCGTGGTACGAACTCCCGTTCAGTCTCCCCCTCTCATTTCCAAAGTGCCTGGAGCCGGCTTCCATGAGCGAGAGCAATGACGTCACGCGGCCTTCGTCCTCCGCATCGGTGCCTCCCCCCGGGGCCCCCGAGGCTGGCGCGGCCCAGACACTCGCCCAGAACGTGAGCACCCTCCCCGTTCCCCAGGCCAGCGCCGAGGATGATGCCCGCGAGCGCATCGCGTCCATGGAGCGCGAGGCCAAGGCGCTCGCCACCACCGAGCCGCAGACCGCCGCCCTCCTCTTCCATGAGGTCGGACTGCTCTGGGAAGAGCCGCTCAAGAACCCTCGCAACGCCGCCGTCGCGTTCCAGAACGCTTACAAGCTGGCGCCCCGGTTCCTCGCCAACATCCGCGCCGCTCGCCGCCTCTTCGCCGACGTCGGCAACTGGCAGATGGTCGTGCAGCTCATCGACGCGGAGCTCATCGCCGCCGAGGACCCTCGTCAGCAGGCGGCCCTCCTCTTCGAGAAGGGGCAGATCCTCGAGGAGCGCCTGTCCCGCGACAACGACGCCGCGGATGCCCTGCGCCAGGCCCTGGACCGCAAGCCCACCGACGTCACCCTCCTCACCCAGCTGGAGTCCGTCTACGCCTCGCGCAACGACGCGGGCGCGCTGGTGGAGATCTACCGGCTGCTCGCCACCGCCGTCGTCCCGCCGTCCCTTCGCGCCCACTACCTCACCTCCGCGGGCATGCTCCTGGAGGAGCGCCTCAAGCAGAAGGACGCGGCCGCCGCTGCGTTCCGTGAGGCCTTCGCGCTCGACCGCTCCGACCCGCTGCTCCAGGCCGCCGTGAAGCGCGTCGCCGAGCGCGAGGGCCGCACCGACGAGCTCCTCTCCGCCCTCCTCTCCGAGGCCGAGGGCCAGGGCTCCCAGGGCGCTCCCGCGTACCTCCACATCGCCAAGGTGCATGACCGCCTGGGCCGCAAGGACGACGCGCTGTCCGCGCTGCTCGCCGCGCGCCGCGTGAGCCCTCATGAGCCGCTGGTGTTGAGCGCGCTCGCCGGCATCTACGAGACGCAGGGGCGCTTCGAGGAGCTGGCCGACGTGCTGCTCGCGTGGGTGGGCTCCATCAACGACGAGAGCGAGCTCGTCGCCATCAACCTGCGCCTCGCCGCGCTGTACGAGGACGACCTCAAGCGCGACCAGGAGGCCGCCGCCCGCTACCAGGCCATCCTCGCCCGCATCCCCAGCCACGCCGCCGCGCTCGCGGGCCTGGGCAAGCTGTCGTACCGGATGAAGAACTGGGAAGGCCTCGTCGCCGTCTTCGACGCGGAGGTCACCGCCGCCGAGGACGCCAAGGGCAAGGCCGCGCGCATGTACAAGGCGGCCGAGATCCTGGAGGAGCGCCTGAGCCGCCAGGAGGACGCCATCGCGCGCTACAACGCGTGCCTCCAGCTCCAGCCGGGCTACCTCCCCGCGCAGAAGGCCCTCACCCGCCTCTACGAGCGCCAGGGCCGCTTCGCGGAGCTGGTGTCGATGTTCGAGCAGGACCTGCTCCAGACGTCCGACCGTGATCAGGTCATCACCACGCTCAACAAGATGGCGGTCATCTACGAGGACCGCCTGGGTGACCTGGACCACGCCATCGAGTGCATGAAGCGCATCCTCGACCTGGCGTCGGATCACCTGCCCACGCTGCGCAACCTGGCCCGCCTCTACGAGCGCGCCGGACGCTACCGCGAGCTGCTGGAGACCAACGACCTGGAGGCGTCGTTCGCCGGGGACACCAAGCAGGTGCTGTCGCTGCTCCACCGCAACGCGGAGATCCTCGACGAGCACCTGAAGGACCGCGTGGGCGCCATCACCGCGTATGAGCGCGTGCTCGCGCTGTCGCCCTCGTACCTGCCCGCGCTCAAGGCCCTGGGCCGGCTGTACGCGCAGGACACCCGGTGGGAGAAGCTCATCGACATGTACCGCGCGGAGTCGGAGATCTCTCCCTCCACCGACGCGGCCGCCGCGCTCATCTACAAGATTGGCGAGCTGTACGAGCACCGCCTCAAGCAGGAGAACGAGGCGCTGGCGTCGTACCAGGAGGCGCTGATGCTGGCGCCCAGCTACTTCCCGGCACTGCGCGCGCTGGCCCGCATCCACCGCGCCCACGAAGCGTGGGAGAGCCTGGTGGAGGTGCTGCGCGCGGACGCCGCCAACCGCACGGATCCGCTGGAGCGCGCCAACGCCCTCTACCAGGCCGCCGCCATCTGGGAGGACCAGCTGGGCCGCCCGGAGCTGGCCATCGAGGGCTACCAGGAAGTCCTTCGCCTCACGCCGGGCCACGCAGCCACGCTGCGCGCGCTGGAGCGCCTGTACGTCGCGCAGGACAACGTGAAGGAGCTGGTGTCCATCCTCGACCGCGAGACGCAGGTGGGCCAGACGCCCGCGGCCAAGGTGACGGCGTACCTCAAGCTCGCGCGGCTGTACCTGGACCGCTTCCAGGAGCCGTCCCGCGCCGCGCAGTGCTGCGAGTCCGTGCTGGGCCTGGAGGCCGGCAACCTCACCGCCCTCATGTTGCTGGAGCGCATCCGCGTGTCGGACCGCGTCCGCCGCGCGGAGCTGCGCGCCCGCATCGCCGAGCGCGTCACCGACACGCGCCTGTCCAGCGCCCTGCGCATCCTGGCCGCCGCGGATCAGGAGAAGGGCCCGCCCTCCGAGCGCACCCTGGAGGTCTACCAGCGCGCCTTCGACGCGGACCCTTCCGACGCGCGCCTCGCCTTCGGACTGGAGCGCGTGCTGCGCCAGAGCGGTGACACCGCCGGCCTGTCGCGCATGTACGGCATGCGGCTGGCCGTCACCACCGACGCCACGGAGGCGCTGGAGCTGCTCCTGCGCGCCGCCGAGCTGGCGGAGAAGAACCCCGACCAGCAGCAGGCCGCCGCGCTGTACCTGCAGGCGCTGGAGCTCCAGGCGCAGTGCCTCCCCGCGCTCCAGGGCGCCCGCCGCGTGGCCCTGCGCCGGGGCGACTTCGCCACCGCGCGCACCATGATGGAGACCGAGGCCCGCGCGAGCCGCGACACCAAGAGCGCCATCGAGGGCTTCGTCGCCGCCGCGAAGCTCGCGGCCCAGAAGCTCAACGATCCGGACGGCGCCTCGGCCCTCTACCGCCTGGCGCTGGAGCGCGACCCGCTGCACCCGGGCGCGGCCACCGGCCTGGAGGAGCTGCTCGCGCAGCGCGGCGGTTCCTCCGACCTCGCGGCCTTGCACGAGCGGCGCGCGGAGGCCCGGCTCGCGCAGCGCGACGTGGAGGCCGCCGCGGCGGCGTACGTCACCGCGGCCCGGCTGCACAACGTGGCCCTGGGTGACCGGGCCCGTGCGCTCGAGGTGCTGGAGAAGGCCCTGGCGGCCAAGCCCGGCTTCCCCGACGCACTGGAGACTCGCGGCCTGCTCCTGCTGGAGGCGCAGCAGTACGCGGAGGCCGCGCAGATGCTCGGCCAGCGCGTGCAGCAGGGCGGTGACCCTCGCGTGCTCGCGCAGCACCACCTGACGCTGGGCGCGCTCTACCAGCAGCACCTCAACGACCCGGGCCGCGCGGCGGCGCACCTCCAGACGGCGCTGGCCACCCTGCCCCGCCACCCGGAGGCGCTGGAGCGGCTGGCCACGGTGTACGCACAGGGCCGCAACTTCGGCGGCGCGGTGGACTGCCTGCGGCGGCTGTTGGATCAGGACCTGCCCAACGACGCCCGCGCGCGCTTCACCGTGGAGCTGGCGCGCATCCACGAAGAGGGCCTGGGCGACGTCGCCTCCGCCACGGCGCTCTACAAGAAGGCGCTGGAGCTGACGCCGGGCGAGCCCGCGCTGGTGGACCGGCTGGTGGCCCTCTACGAGCGCCAGCGCAACCTGCCGGAGCTGGCGCAGATGCTGGAGGCCCAGGCCGCGGCCACCGTGTCCACGGACGTCAAGCGCGCGGCGTCCCTGCGCATGCGCGTGGCGAGCTTCTACGCGGGCCCCCTGACCGAGCCGGCTCGCGCCACCGTCATCTACCGGCAGCTCGTGGAGCAGGATCCGCAGAACCTCCAGGCGCGCGCCGCGCTGGCGGACCTGTATGGCCGCGACATGGCCAGCTTCCCGCTCGCCATCGAAGAGCACCGTCAGATCCTGCGGCAGGACCCCGCTCGCGTGGACAGCCTGCATGCGCTGTTCAAGCTGTGGGATGCCCAGAAGCAGCAGGACAAGACGTTCGCCGTCGCCGCGGTGCTGACCTTCATGCGCGCCACCAACGAGGTGGAGCAGGCCTTCTACTCGGAGGCCCGCGCCCGGCAGCCGCAGGAACCGCGTGAAGCGCTGCCCGCCGCGGACGTGGACACCGTCCTCATGCACCCGGCCGCGCGCGGCCCGCTGACGGACCTGCTGCGCGCCATGGGTGAGCACCTGGGCAAGGTGTACCCGCCGCAGTTCGAGATGCTCGGCGTCAACCCGAAGCAGGACAAGCTCAAGCCGGACTCGGCCGTGTTCAAGGCCGTGCGCGCGGTGGCGCAGACCTTCGGCGTGGAGGAGTTCGAGGTCTACCTCGCCCGGCGCGGCATGCTGCAGCCGGAGACGACGGAGCCCCTGTCCCTGTGCGTGGGCCAGGACGTGGTGCGCCGCTTCAACGCCCGTGAGCAGAAGTTCCTCATCGGCAAGGCGGTGCTGGGCCTGCTCAACAAGACGGCCGTCCTCTCCAAGCTGTCCCAGGGCGAGACGGTGGACCTGTTCGGCAACGCCATCCGCGTCCACGCGCAGCAGTTCAACGGCCTGGGCCGGCGCAACGACGAGATGACGAAGCAGCTCAAGAAGGCCTTCAACCGCAAGGCGATGAAGGCGTCGGAAGGCCCCGCGCAGACGCTGTCCGAGCAGTCGAAGATCGACGTCGCGACGGTGGTGGACGCGCTCGGCTTCTCGGCGGACCGCGCGGGCCTGCTCGTCTGCGGCGACCCCTCCGTGGGCCTCACCATGGTGCTGCGCGAGGATCCGAACGTGGTGGCCAACCGCCAGGACGGCACCACCGACGACATCCTCAAAGCGGTGCGCGAGCGCGCGGACCTGAAGGCCCTGCTGTCGTGGCTGCTGACGGACGACTTCTTCCGCCTGCGTCAGCGCATCGGCCTGTCGCTGTAATCGCCGCGCTACTCCCGGCGGACCAGCGAGTCCGCCGGGAACCCCGCGAGCAGCCGGCCCACGGCGTCGTCCACGTGGGCCCGCTCCGGGGCCTCCACCGTCACCTTCACGCGGTAGTCCATGGCCGCGTCGAAGACGGGATAGGAGCCGATGGCCACGTGGGGCATGTCCAGCGCCACGCGGTCCAGCACGGCGGCCAGGGCGCTCTCGCCCAGGTTGAAATACAGGTTGACCAGGTGCACCGGCGTGCCGCTGAGCCGTGAGAGCACCGTCTCCAGCTGCAGCCGGAAGAGCTGTGGCACCCCGGGCAGCAGGAACATGTCCCCCACCGTCAGCACGGGGAACCACATGCCCGGCTGGGCCAGGAGCACCGCGCCCTCGGGAGCATCCGCCAGGCGCAGCGACTCCGGCGTCACGGGCGACGTGCCCGCGCGGGCCTGGATGGCCGACACCATCTCCGGCAGGCGCACCACGGGCCGGCCCAGCGCGAGCGCCACCGCGCGCACGGTGACGTCGTCATGGGTGGGGCCAATGCCGCCGCTGGTGAAGACGTAGCGGGCCTTGCGCCGGGCGCGGGACACCGCGTCCACGATGGCGTCCACGTCGTCCAGGATGGTCTCCACCGAGACGAGCGGGATGCCCAACTCCCGCAGCCGCTGGATGAGGTGGGGGCCATTTTCGTCCTTCACCTTCGCGGTGAGGACCTCGTTGCCAATGATGATCGCCGCCGCGCCGGTCCGCTCCATGGAACCGGGGAGTCTACTCCAACGGACCCCGGGGGTGGACTCACGCGGTGCGCTGTCCCGGACCCGTGCTGTCCTGGAGTCAGCAAGGGGGGACGGACATCCTGCGCGCATGGACTCCACCGAGACCCGGGACGCGATCCGCGCGTCCGTGCGTGCCCTGTGCAACCGCTTCCCTCCGAAGTACTGGCGCACCCTCGACGCGGAGCGTGAATACCCTCACGACTTCGTCAAGGCCCTCACGGAGGCCGGGCTGCTGGCCGCGCTCATCCCCGCGGAGTACGGCGGCGCGGGGCTGGGCCTGCGCGAAGCGGCGGTCGTGCTGGGGGAGATCAACCACTTCGGTGGAAATGCGTCCGCGTGTCATGCGCAGATGTACGTGATGAACGTGCTCTTGCGGCACGGCTCCGCGGAGCAGAAGCAGCGATACCTCCCGGAGCTCGCCGCGGGCCGTCTGCGGCTCCAGGCGTTCGCGGTGACGGAGCCGAACTCGGGCTCGGACACCACCGCCATCGAGACAACGGCGGTCCGGCGCGGCGACCGCTACGTGGTGAACGGGCAGAAGATCTTCATCTCGCGCGTGCTCCAGTCCGACCTGATGTTGCTGCTCGCGCGGACGACGCCCCGCGCGGAGGTGCGCAAGAAGACGGACGGGATGAGCGTGTTCCTGCTCGACCTGCGGAAGACGCAGGGCATGGAGGTCCGGCCCATCCGGACCATGCTCAACCATGCGACGAACGCGCTGTTCTTCGAGAACGTCGAAGTGCCCGTCGAGGGGCTGATCGGCGAAGAGGGCAAGGGCTTCTCGTACATCCTGGATGGCATGAACGCGGAGCGGGTGCTCGTCGCATCGGAGGCCATCGGGGATGGCCGCTGGTTCATCGAGAAGGCCGTCACCTATGCGCAGGAGCGCTCCGTGTTCGGCAAGCCCATTGGAGCCAATCAGGGCGTGCAGTTCCCCATCGCGAAGGCGCACACGGCGCTCACGGCCGCGAACCTGCTGACGGAGCAGGCCGCGACGCTCTTCGACGGACACCAGCCCTGCGGGGCCGAAGCGAACATGGCGAAGTACCTGGCCGCCGAAGCCGCCTGGGAGGCCGCCAACGCCTGCATGGACACCTACGGAGGCTACGGCTTCGCCGAGGAGTACGACGTGGAGCGCAAGTTCCGCGAGGTGCGCCTGTTCATCAACGCCCCCGTGAGCCGGAACATGGCCCTGTCGTACATCAGCCAGCACGTCCTCGGGCTGCCCCGCTCGTTCACATAGCGCCGGGAGGCGTGTCCCGGCCCTCGCGGACGTGGACCACGACCTTGCCGATGGCGCGTCGCTCCGCGAGGGTGCGCAGCCCGTCGGCGGTCTGCGCCAGGGGCAACCGGAGGGTGATGCGCGGGAGGATGCGGCCCTGCGAGTACCAGGCGAAGAGCTGCTCCATGGTTTCGCGGAGCGCCGCCGGGTCGTGGTAGCGGAAGTAGCGCAACGACGACCCCAGCACCGCGCGGTGCTTCACGAGCAACCGGTGCGCGGGGATGCTCGGGGCCTGTCCCGCCGCGAAGCCTACGAGCACGTAGCGGCCCCCCCATCCCAGCGTCGAGAGCGCCGGGTCGAAGAGCGGGCCACCGACCGGATCGAAGCAGACACTCACACCGGACGAACCCGCGGCGGAGAGGACCTGCTCCTTCCAGTCTCCGTCAGCGTGGCGGATGACGTGGTCCGCGCCCGCTTCACGAGCGCTGGCGAGCTTGTCCGGAGTGCTCGCGACCGCGATGACGGTGGCCCCCAGTGCCTTGCCCAGTTGCACGGCCGCGAGCCCCACACCCCCACTGGCGCCCAGCACGAGGAGCACCTCCGACGGCTTCAGGTGGGCGACGCGGATCAGCGCCAGGGCGGTGCTCACGTAGGCGCTGGTCAGCGCGGCGGCGACATCGAAGGAGACGCCCGCCGGCAGCAGGAAGGTCTCCCTCAAGGAGGCTACTGCCTGCTCGGCATAGCCCCCGTGCCACAGGATGGCCACGACGCGGTCTCCAGGTTGGAAGCCCGAGCCTTCGGGTGCGCTGGCGATGGTGCCCGCTGCCTCCAGGCCTGGAACGAAGGGCAGTGCGGGCCGGGTCTGATAGGTCCCTCCAATCATGAGGAGGTCGGCGAAGTTCACGCTGCAGGCGTGTACGTCGATCTTCACTTCGTCGGGCTCCGGAACGGGCTCGGGTGCATCCGCGAGGGTGAGCCGCTCGGGCCCGCCCCACGTCCCACAGACGATCGCGCGCATGTCATCACTCCTGGATGGAAGGGGCCGCGAGGCTTCGCCAGAGGTCGTCGTTCGCGGGCAGGCCCGACGCCTCGGTCACCAACTGTTCGAGCTGGTCCGGGCTGCGCGCGCCGACGAGGATCGACGTCACGAAGGGACAGTGCGCCAGCCACCAGGTGGCCAGGCCCGACGGAGACAGCGAGTGTGCGGCGGCCGTCGCCTTGAGCTGTTCGACGCGGGCCGCGTTCTCCGGAGTCCAGGCCTTCGAGTAGAGGTCCCTGCGCTGTCCGATGCGCGTGCCTTCCGGAATGTCACCCGCGATGGAGTACCTGCCGCTCAGCAGGCCGCCCGCCAGTGGCGAATACGGCGTGTACTGGAGCCCCAGGTTCGCGCAGGCCTCCAGCACGCCGTTCTGTGCGTCATCCTGCTCCAGCAGGTTGAAGCGGTTCTGGACCCAGCCGAATCCCACCGGGCCTCCTGAGCGAGGAGCAGCACAGCGCAAGAGGTCGCTGGCGGTCACGTTCGACAGGCCGAAGCGGCGGACCTTGCCCGCCCTCACGAGGGACTGAAAGGTGTCCAGAACATCGTCCCAAGGCGTGGCCGGATCCGGAACATGCGCCAGGTAGAAGTCGAGCGTGTCGACGCGGAGCCGTGCCAGCGACCGGTCCACCTCCGCGAACACGTGCTTCCGTCCGAGCCCGCCGCGAAGGCCCACCTTGGACGAGATGAGCACCCGGTCCCGCATCGCGGCGCCACGCGACGCCAGCCACGCGCCGATGATGGCCTCACTGGCTCCGTCCGCGTAGGTGCCTGCCGTGTCGATGAGGTTGATCCCCAGCGCCACCGCGCGATCCAGGAGCGCATGCGCTTCAGCTTCGCTCTCCCCCTGCCCCAGCAGCTTCCGGGAGCTTCCGATGCCACCGAAGTTGGCCGCCCCCAGCGCGAAGACCGACACGTCGATGCCGCCAAGCTTGCGGTAGATCACGTCCGCCACACCTCCGGAAAGGGCAACGCCAGGTCCCCCTCCCCCGCACCGGAGGAAGCAGGCTGGCCTAGCAACGTGAAGTGCGCCGTGTAGGTCGCGGCAGGCTCGCCCTCGTCAACGAAGACCTGCGACGTCGCCGTGATCCGCACCTTGCCGCCCTGACGAAGCGTGTCGGCCTCCAGCGCGGGCAACGTGTCACAGCGGGCCCGGTAGTCGCACGTGATGGGCCGGTGGATGGCGAACTCACAGCGGCGAAGGAGGATCTGCACGGCGAGCCGCTCTTCCCACGCGGCTCGAACAAGCAACAACCAGGGAGCAAGCCCCGCGGAGGTGAACACCCCTGGACCGAAGGCCGTCCCCCGGTGGTTGAGCGAAGGCCCCAGCGGCGCTGTGAGCACGATGCGTCCGGGCTCGAACGCCTCGAAGTGGATCCCGAGGAACTTCGTCATCGGGATCCGCGCATGGAGGTCTGTCGCCAGGCGATTGAGGACACCGTCCCGCTCGTCGAATGAGGGGAGGCTCATGCGCCAGTCTCCTGGAGGTCGGGCCCGGCTTCGATCACGACGTGGTAGTGGGTGCCCCCGCTTCCAGCAGCGTTGACGCCCGCGAAGCGCGCCTCCTTCAGCTCTTGCGGCTCCGTGAAGACACGAAGGTTGTCGCACGCGCCAACGAGCGGGGTCGTCACTCCCAGGGTCGCCGGCATCCGCTTCGCGCCCAACGTGAACAGCGCCTTCATCAGGCTCGCGGCTCCCGCGGCCGCACCGGTGTGACCGATGTTCGGCGTGACTGCTCCCAGTGGAAGCGGCCTGGCTCGCGCGGTACCGAGCGTCCGTCCCAGAGCCGCAAGCTCCGCGCGGTCGCTGGCGGGATGCCCACTGCCGAAGCACTCCACGAAGGCGAGCGCGTCCGCAGACACGTCACACCGTGACCAGGCGCGCCGGATGGCCAGGCTCATCGCGGGCTCGGAGACGAGCCCGTGGTCCTCGGGCGTTCCGAACGCACTCCCGACCGCACGGATGATCCCGAGCACCGGCTCCCCACGCTCCCGCGCGTCGGACAAGCGCCGCAGAAGGCACACTGTGGCGCCTTCTCCAGGCAGATATCCGTCGGAGGCCGCGTCGAACACGGTCGGTGTGTCCCGTTGGGACAGAAGTCCCATCGCGCCTTCGTCAGCCATGCGCGTGACTCCGATCCGCATGTCCGCGGTCGCCCAGAACACCGCGTCCGCCTCACGCGAAGCCAACCGGCTGCATGCGACCTCGAGTCCGCCCATGGACGCCGCCGCGCCTCCTGCTTCGATGGCGCAGGTCGGGCCGGTCAGGTCGAACGCTCGGGCAATCCTCGCCGCCATGAAGCTGGGCGACAGGTTGAACAGGCTGCCGGCCCACAGTTCTGGCAGGTCGATCGACAGGCGCTTCATCGCCGCGCGCACGGTCCGGGCCACGCCCTTGGGGTCCTTGCCCGTCTCGAGCAACACGCGCTGGAGGTGCTCCTCGATCTCCGGCAGACGTGCGGCGGCGACCTGAAGCAGTCCGTACTCGCTGCAGTGCTCCGCGGAGACGACCACCGGGATGTTGCTTCCCCGTTCGATGGAGACCTTCGCTGCCGCGCTTCGCGCCAGGTCCACCAGCAGGTAGTGGAGCGGATCATGCCGGAGGATGTCGGCCGGTCGTTCGTCGTACCGGCTGGCGTTGCCAGTGAAGCGGGATGCGTCCAGGTCCAGCGGCGCCCCGAGCCCGAACGGCAGCCTCCGGAAGGCCCGGCGGCCGTGGAGCAGGTTCGTCCACAGCGTGGCAAGGTCGGGAGCGTCCGCGAACGCACCGGCCATCCCAACGATGGCGATGGGTTCGTCGCTCCTCGCGGGGAGCCTCCGCGCGCCCCGAAGCAACGCCTGGGCTCGCGCGGGGGCAGGCCGGTCCTCCACCACCGCGTGGTAGTTCTGGCCTCCGCTCGCGATGGCGCTGACGCCTCCCATGCGCGGTTGCTCACCCGCTGGCCACGACCGGGCGGTCTTCTCGACCTCGATGAGCCCTCCCGGTTCGAGCAGGCTTCGAGGCTTGTCCCCGTGCACCGGCCCCGGAATGGCTCCGGACTCGAACAGGGCCAGCAGCGCGACCAGATTCGCCAGGCCTGAAGCTTCCTTCGCATGCCCCAGGTTCCCCTTGATCGACATCACGGGCACCGGCGACGCGGGTTGAGCCGCCTCCCCGTGCGCCTTCAGTGCGCGATCAAAGACCTTCGCCTCCACGGCGTCACCGGCCCGCGTCCCCGTGCCGTGCGCGAGGATCACCCCCAGCTCCCGAGGCTCCACGCCTGCCTGGTCGAGCGCACGCTCCACGGCCAGCCCGTGGCCGCGTGGATTCGGGACCAGCATGTACGCCTCAGCCGCGCCGTCGTTCGCCCCGCCGACGCCACGAATCACCCCGTGGATGGGGAGTCGCTCCTGGACGGCCCGCTCCAGGCTCGTGAGCACCAACAGCACCACGCCGTCGGAGATGACCGTGCCGTTCCCCTTCTGGGCGAACGGGAAACAGCCCTCGGACGACAGGAGGCGTGAGTTCGAATAGAGGACCTGGTTCACCGTGTCGACGTAGGACAGCGCGCCCGCGATGGCCCACGGCGCTCCCTTCGCGAGCTCCCGCGCCGCCAGTTCGATCGCGGCCAGACCGCCGGTGCAGTTCCCATCCACGAGCAGCGCCTTCTCCGTGGTGCCCAGCGCCTCCGCGATGGCGCTCGCGAGCCGATGCGTGGCGCGCTCCCTCGGGTCCTCCACGAAGTCCGGCCCGAACGAGTCCCGGAGCGACTGGCGCACCTTCCGGGTGAGGTCCGTCAGCTCCTGATGGGAGAACTCGTTCGGATGCGCGCCGTGCACGAGATACGGCTGGAGCTGGCCCGCCACGGCCAGCACCGCGGCGTCGTAGAGCCCGTGGCCACCACCGCGTGAATGCGCGAGGAACACCGGCACGGGCTGCCCACCCAGCGAGCCAGGCTCCAGCCCCGCCGAGGCCAGGGCCTGGTGCGCCGTCTCCACCACCCACCGGTGCGGAACCTTCGACGGCTCCACGACGCCACCCAGCAGCGTGGAGGTCCGCGCCACGCCCACGGACGCTGAAGGCTCCAGATACAGGGCCCGGGGAATGCGCTCCTCCGGCCACTGGCCATACGTCGTCTTCCCCCCGTGAAGCACCTCCGCCAGCTCATCGAGTGTGCGAGCGCCAGGCAACGCAAACGCAAAACCAGAGATCGCCACCGGCGCGACCCCATCCAGTTTTCCTCTCCGCATTGCCATTCAATGTAAGGCCATGATCCGGATGCGTCCACGACCAGCCGAATCACACACATCCTTGCCGACCCAGCGAAATCCTACCCGACGCATGTAAAGGGTTGCCCCAGAGAGACGCCGCCGTCCTCCTGTGAGCGTCGTTCCGGGCCTTGATAGCGGGTGATACCCTCTCAAGCTGCGCGCCCCATCCAAAACACCACCAACGGCAAATTCCAGGACGGGTTGACTCCAGGATTTTGCATCAGTATATCAAGACAGACATCGCGGCCCATTGATCAGCCATTGGCTGCCGCCCCATCTCCCTCATCCCCTGGACAGACCATGAAAAGACTCGATCCGAGCCGTCTCAAGGATTCGTTCATCAATGTCTCCACCTTCCCGGCGGACCTGGGAGAAGGCCGCTCGGCGGCTCCTGCTGGCGCGCTGCTCGACGCCGTGGTGGAGGCCGTGGAGAAGAAGAACGGGTTCGCGGTGGTGTTCGGCGTGAACAAGCTGCTCGCGGATCGCGGGCTGGACATCCACACCGAGTCCGGCGCCGCGCTGGCCCGCGACTACCTGGAGGGCGTCTTCCGGGCGATCGCGCCGCGCTTCGATCTGGCCCGCTACAGCCCCACGCCCATCTCCTACGACCGCGTGGCGAAGATGGACGTGGACGGGTTCAACAAGAACCGGAACTTCACGCCCAACAGCGACCACACGGAGAGCCGCGAGTTCGTCACCACGAAGTGCGTCCACTTCGACTCGGCGACGCCGTTCATCGCGAACCTCTACGGCCCCAACCAGAACATCAGCGGCGGCATGCCGATGATCTGCGACACGCGCCGTTTCTGCCAGGACAAGGGCCTGGATCCGCGCTCGCTCATCGAGAACATCCCCAACAACTACAACGTCGCCGTGAAGGCGGAGTTCTCCGAGGAGATCCTTCGCGACTACTCGTTCGCGCTGAAGCTCGACCTGGAGAACGACATCGTGATGATCGTCCTCCACAACGAGGTGGTGGGCGGGCTCGCCCATGCGGCCACCCAGCCGTCGCTCACCGACGCGAGCAAGGCCGCGAAGCGCCCCATCCGCCACGTCGAGTACCAGGTCGCGGGCACCGACGACCTCAGGCGCTGGTACGACTACTACGGCCTGTCGCTGGAGAAGGCGACGAACCACAAGGACGACGCCAACATCACCCGCTTCGTCAGCGGCGAGCTCAACCCGTACCCGAACGTCATCGAGGTGCGGGCATGACCTCGCGACAGCACGCGGAGCGCAACGCGGCGGAGATGAAGGACCTGCTCGCGGACCTGGACGCACGGCCCTGGCCGGACGCCTATGAAGCGGCGCGGGTCCACTACGATTCGCTCGGGCTACCGGTCGCCACGGACATCGGGGTGGAGCCCGTCAGCGTGAACGGCATTCCTGCCCAGTGGCTCACGCCACCGGAGTGCGATCAGGACCGCGCCCTGCTCTTCCTGCACGGCGGCGGCTTCGTCTTCGGCTCGCTCGTGAGCCATGGGCACATGGCCGCGGAGATGGCGCGACAGGCGCGCTGCCGGGTGCTCCAGCTCGACTACCGCCGCGCACCGGAGCACCCCTACCCGGCCGCGCTGGACGACGCGACCAGCGCGTACCGCTGGCTGCTGGAGCGTGGGTTCAAGCCGGGCCACATCTCCATCGCCGGAGACTCCGCGGGTGGCGGCCTGGTGGTCTCCATGCAGGTCAACGCACGGGCCAAGGGGCTTCCGCTCGCGGGCGCCCTGGTGTGCATCTCGTCGTGGTTCAACCTGGGCATCCACGGCGACAGCTACACATCGCGCGAGAAGGCGGACGCGCTCGTCCAGCGCAAGGTGGTGGAGGAGGTCGCCCGGCACTACCTCAATGGGCAGGACGCGCGGCAGCCCACGATTTCCCCCATCCACGCGGACCTCACCGGCTTCCCGCCCCTGCTCATCCAGGTGGGCGAACGGGAGCTGCTCTTCAGCGACTCACAGGCGATGGCGAAGAAGGCCCAGGCCCAGGGCGTGGACGTCACGTTCGAGGAGTGGCCCGACATGGTCCACGTCTGGCACCTGCACTTCCACCGCCTCACCAGTGGCCGCGAGGCGCTCCAGCGCATCGGCCAGTTCGTGACCGACAAGACAGGAGCACGGAAGTGACGACGCCCGGCGACGCGGTGATGGGTCCCCACCTGCACCGCAACAACCAGAAGATGATCCCCGCGAGCGAGAGCGCCTGGGCCGTGGCCCGGGAGTCGAACATGCTCAACATCCGCGTGGAGGCGGTGGACGGCCAGAACCGCCTGCGCGAGGTGGACACCGGGCACGAGTTCGCCAACCTGTGCTCCTGCTCCTACCTGGGGCTCAACAGCCACCCGGACGTCATCCAGGGCGGCATCGACGCGCTGAAGCGCGAGGGAATCACCGGCCTGTCGATGGCGGAGTTCCGCATCCGGCTGGGCCTGATGGAGCAGTTGGAGGAACAGCTCGCGGACCTCTTCGGTGGACCGGTGCTGCCCGCCGTCACCTCCAGCGCGCTCACGGCGGCCATCCTGCCGGTGCTCGGGTCGGGGCACCTGACGGACAGCGAGCCCCTGGTGATGGTGTTCGACAAGTTCGCGCACTTCTCCATGGCGTTCGTGAAGCCCATCGTCGCGGACGAGACGCGGGTGCTGAACTGCCCGCACAACGACATGAACTACCTGGAGGACGTCTGCCGGAAGTATCCGCGCGTGGCATACGTGTGCGACGGCGTCTACTCCACGGGCGGCGCGACGGACCTCCAGGCGCTGCTCACGCTCCAGGAGAAGTACGGCCTCTTCCTCTACCTCGACGACTCGCACTCGCTCTCCACGCAGGGGAAGACCGGCGAGGGCTACATCCGCTCGCGGCTGCGAGAGATGAACGACCGCACGCTGATCATCGCCTCCATCGCCAAGGCGTTCGGCAGCACGGGCGGCATCGCGATGCTCGGCTCCCGCAGGCACTACGACTTCCTCTACCGGACGGGCCCCATGGGCTGGTCCCAGAGCCTGCGGACGGCGGCCATCGGCACCTCCATGGGAAGCATCCAGGTGCACCGAAGCCCGGAGCTGGCGAAGCGGCAGGAGCAGCTCCGCCGGAACATCGCCCTGTTCGACGAGCACATCCAGACCGAGCAGCGCGGCGACGGCCTGCACATCAAGGTCGTGGAGGTGGGTGAGCAGGACAAGGCCGTGAAGCTCTCGCGCGAACTCTACAAGCGAGGCTTCTACTGCTCCGCGGTCTTCTTCCCCATCGTGCCCGTGGGGAAGGCGGGCATCCGGCTCATGTTGCGCGGAGACCTGCCCACGGAGCAGGTCCAGGCGTTCATCGGCCACCTGAAGGAAGTCCTCGCGACGCTGTAGGCGGGGAGCACGCGATGACTGCCTTCCTTCCCCACGATGTCGTCACCGCGCACGGGAACCTGCCCCGGCTCGTGCGCGAGATGGAGGCGGCGCTCACGGAGGGCCTGCACGAGCGCATGCAGATCCCACTGCGCGTCGCGCTCCCCTCCTCTTCCCGGCACGCCGCGTTCGTGTCGATGCCGGCCGTGTCGGAGCACCTGGGCCTCTACATCAACAAGGTGGCGACCCTCTTCGAGCGGTCCGCCACGGATCCGCTGCCCACCATGAACGGCGTGGTGGCGGCGTTCTCCGCGCATACGGGGGAACTGCTCGCGCTGCTCGATGGCGCGGCGGTGACGGAGCTCAAGTGCGCCGCGGTGTCCGCGCTCGTCACGGACTTCTGCGCGCGCACGGATGCCCGGACGCTGGCGGTGGCCGGCACCGGAGCGCAGGCCCGGCAACAGGTGTTGGCGGTCCGCGCGGTCCGTCCCATCCAGGAGGTGCGGCTCTGGGCGAGAAACCCGAACCGGCGCGACGCGTTCACCGCGGAGCTGCGCGCGTCCCTGGGTGAAGTGGTGCACGTCGTCGCCTGTGCGTCGCTCGACGAGGCCCTCCGCGGCGCGGATGTGATTGGCACCGCGACGTCGTCGAAGACGCCGCTGGGGAGCTTCGAGGCCCTCTCCCCCAGCGTGCACATCAACTGCATGGGCGGGCACACCGTGGAGGCCCGGGAGGTGCCGCTCGAACTGCTGCGCACGTCGACGGTGATCGTCGAGGACCTGGCCACCGCGCTCGCGGAGGCCGGGCCGGTGCACGCCAACGCCATCACCCTGGGGCAGCTCGTGCGGAGGGACAGCGGTCCCCTGCGCTCGAGCCGCACCGTCTTCAGCTCGACGGGACACGCCTTCCTGGACGTCCTCACGGTCGCGCACGTGCTGCGTGAACGCGAGCTGAGCCATTGAACCTGGAGGAGCACATGATGAAGGAGCTGCCCCGAATCGATTTGACGTCCGCGACGCCAGGGTCCGAAGCCGAGCGCCATGCGGCGTTCGAGATCGACCGCGCCTGCAAGCAGGTGGGCTTCTTCACCCTGAGCGGTCACGGCATCGCGCCATCGGTCTTCGAGGACGCCTATGGTCTCTCGCGGGCGTTCTTCCGTCAGCCGCTCGAGGCGAAGAACCAGTGCCGGCTGAAGTCCGGCTTCACCATGGCCGCGGACGACTACACGCCCTACGGCTACAGCGGCATGTTGGAGGAGAACGCCTACGCGTACATGGGCCGCAAGGGGCTCCCCAGCGACTACGTGGAGAAGTTCAGCGTGGGCCGGCTCATCGAGAACGACAGCGCGAGCCTGCCGTTCAGCGAGGACGCGGAGGGCCAGAGGCTGCGCGCGGCGCTCAAGGCGTACTTCCGGGAGTGCGAGGCGCTGACAGCCCGGCTCACGGAGCTGTTCAGCATCGCGTTGGATCTGCCCCGGGACTTCTTCGCGAAGAAGACCTCCGCGTCCACCGACTCGCTGCGCTCCCTGCTCTACCCGCGGCTCAACCCGGCGCTGGTCAACGACCAGGGCATGGGCGAGCACACGGACGGGACGCTGCTCACGGTCCTGGCGCAGACGGGCCCTGGAATCCAGGTGAAGGAGCGCGGGGGCGAATGGATCACGCCCACGCTGGAGCGGAGGGATCACCTCATCGTCAACATCGGTGACCTGATGGCCCGCTGGTCCAACGACGAATACGTGTCCACGCCACACCGGGTCGTCCTGTCCGGAGGCGAGCGTCAGTCGCTTGCGTTCTTCAAGCTCGCCAACGACGACGCGCTCATCGAGTGCTTCCCGAAGTTCTGCAAGGACACGCCCGCGAAGTACGAGCCCGTCGTCTACAAGGCCTTCTCCCTCCAGAAGATGAACGCGCTGTTCGGTGTCGACGACGCCGGACGCGCCTGAGGCCCACCCATGATCGGTGCATTCAACGAAGCGTTCCTCGCCGCCCTGGAGGAAGGATGGTCGCCCGAGCGTGATGCAAAGGCGCACGCGAGCACGATCGCCGCCATCCACGACCTGGACTCTCCCATGTACGAGAAGAGCCAGTTCGCGCACCCGCTCCTCTTCAGCGAAGCGGAGTTCCAGGAGCTGAGCCGCGCGTGCCGCCACCTGCTCTCCGCGCAGCTGAAGCTCATCGGGCACCTCATCGACGCGCGCTCGCGGGAAGGACTGTTGGACCTGCTGCGCATGCCCCGGCGGCTCATGGACTTCATCCACTGGGACAACCTGCGCCACGGCGACGCGACGATTGGCCGGATGGACGTCGTGCCGACGCGGCAGGGCTACTTCTTCTGCGAGTTCAACATCTTCCCCGGCGTGGGAGGGGGCGAGGCCTACGAGGGCTCCCGCGCGGCCACGGAAGCGCTGGGCTTCCCCAGGGCCGGGCTGATGAACAGCCCGCTGCGCGACCTCGCCGTGCTGTACGCGGAGGAGTGCCGCAAGCGGGACCTGCGCCGGGTGGTGATCCTCGACTCCACCGGACACGCCCAACTGGGGTATCCGCGTCAGGACTACCTGAAGCGCTACCTGGAGGATCTGAACCCGGGCGTGCCGGTCCACATCCTCGACGAGGTCCGCTACCCGGAGGCATGGCTGTCGCGTGAGGAGGGCGAGCACACGCTCATTCACCGCATGTTCACCTACGAGGAGGTGACCGACGGCTTCGCGTTCCTGGAGAAGCTCTGGTCCAGCGGCGCGGTGCTCACCAACGGCTTCGAACCGGAGCTGCGGATGAGCAAGCGGTTCCTCGCGCTGCTGTGCGAGCCGGGCCACCACGCGCTCTTCAGCGACGAAGAAGTAGCCGCCATCCGGAAGTACCTGCCCCACGCCTTCTCCCTGTCGGAGGAGAACCTGGCGGACGCGCTGCGCGACAAGACCGGGCTGGTGTTCAAGATCGACGACAGCAGCTCCTACGGCGGCAGCGGCGTGCTGATGGGAGTGGACTGGCCCGCGGACGTACTGGAGCAGAAGCTGCGCGAACCGGGCATCGAGCGGTGGATCTGCCAGCACGTCGTGGAAGCGGAGGCCGTCCGGCTGCGCGCGGCCGGTGACTCAGCCCCGGCGGAGTACCGGCTGGTGCTGGGCTTCTACTCCTACGGAGGAAAGCCCAATGGCTTCCTGGTGCGAGGCAGCCGCACTTCGAAGGTGGTGAACATCACCAGTGGAGGCAAGCTGGGGTGGGCGTTCGTCGTCTCTGACGAAGGACGCCAGGCCTTCATCCGTCACGCGCGAGGCCGCGCGGAGGACGTCACTGCAAGGAGTGCATGAACCATGGCGGCGAACCTCATCCTTCTGGGCGCGAGGCAGTTCATCACGGAGCGGGCGTGGCAGCTGGGCCTGCGGCCGTTGGTCATCCAGCAGCCGGGGCTGTCCGATGATCACGTGAACCGGCAGTCCGACCGGGTCCTCCTCATGAGCTACGACGACCCGGCGCTCATCCCCATGCTGAAGGCCGCGCACGAGGTGACACCGTTCGTGAGCGCCATCACCGTCGCGGAGGAGGCGCTCATCACCTGCGCGCGCATCAACGAAGCGCTGGGGCTGCCCGGGACGTCGCTGGAGCTGGTGGAGAAGACGCGCGACAAGCCAACCATGCGGCGGGTGCTCGACTCCGGCGGGTTCTCACCCATGCAGTGGGCACCGGTGAAGACGCGCGAGGAAGCCGTCGCGTTCGGCGAGCGCCAGGGCTATCCGTTCATCCTGAAGCCCGTGGACGGCGTGGGCAGCATCGACGTGCGGCTCGTGCGCTCCGCCGCGGACCTGGACGGCGTGCTGAACGGCCGAGCGTCGTGGATCGCCGAGGAGTACCTGGACGGCCCCGAGTACTCCGTGGAGTGTTTCTCCTTCGCGGGCCGCCACGTCATCCTGGGCATCAACGAGGAGACGAAGAGCACGGACCCCAACGGCAGCGCGTTCCTGGAGGTCGCGCACCAGGTCCCCGCGCCGATGAGCCCGGAGCGGGACCGCGAGGTGCGCGACTTCATCCGCGGCTTCCTGGACGTGCTCGGGCTGAAGGACGGCCCCTCGCACACGGAGCTGAAGTACACGGCGCGCGGCCCTCGCATCGTGGAGACACACACGCGGCTGGGCGGCGACCGTCTGTGGGACCTGGTCCGGCTGACCACGGGGCATGACCTGCTGGACATGACGCTCCAGTGGGCCATGGGGACACTGAAGCCCCTGGAGGCGGATCCGGTGCCCCGGGGCGGCGCGGCCATCCAGTACTTCACCCCGCCCCCCGGCAAGCTCAAGCGCATCAACGGCGCGCTGGCGCTGAAGCGGCTGCCGGGCGTGGTGGACATCTCGCTCGCGGTGGAGTTGGGAGGCACCATCCGTCAGGCCCTGAAGTCAGAGGACCGCGCGGGCTACGTGCTCGCCTACTCGGACACCGTGCAGCAGGCGCAAGCCGTGTGCAGGGAGGTCACCCAGCGACTCGTGTTGGAGACCGCGTAGACACTGCGTTCTCCAGCCCCAGGATCGAAGGGCAGCCGCTTCCGGTCAGGCTTCCTCGTTGGGGAGGAGTGTTCGAAGAAGCTCGTCGTCGGGGCCGAGCGGGCGCCAGCCGGGAGGGGGGGGACTGGCGAGGAGCGCATCGCGCACCTGCCGCACGCGCTCTTCATGGGTTTCTGGGGTGTACGCGGACCAGCGCCCAAGCGTCATTGCAACCTCGAAGCGGCTTGCGTCGTCCAAGATGGGCGGCCAACCGTTGGGGAGCCCCTCGGCGACTTCGCGCACGAGCACGTCGCGAACGAAGCGCGTGACCCGCTTGTGCTGCTCCGCCTCGTATAGCAATCCGCTCAACACCTGCACCGCGGCAACGTCGTTACCCAACTCGTCGGCCAGGACGTACAGCGGAACGGCAGGGCGCGCATCGGCAAAGGCGGTCAGTGAGTCGTAGCCTCGCTCACGGACCCGTTCGTACAGGCGCGCCTTGATGTTGCCCTGCCATGCACCTCCGTCGCTCATCGTCCTCTCCCACGAGTGAAGCTCATCGGGACCCTATAGTCCCGCATACTCTTCGCGACGAGAGTCAGGATCTCATTCCGCGTCAGCGTTCGCCCAGTGGCAATCTCGGCATCGCCCAGGGCCTTCATCATCATCCTGTTCCACTCGCCGGGCCATGCGCGTCCCGGGCGCCAGTTTCCCCCACCGTGAATCGCCTCATGATCGGCCTGCTCCAGCCGGACGCAAAAGTTGTCGATGTCCATGTCGCCCTTGAAGCCGCGCCGCTCGAACCACTCGCGATGCTCTTGCGGCAGCACATGGTGTTTCGGCGCGTCCGACATGCCCGCCCCCGCCCTGCCCGTCACCTGCATGCCGCGCACTTCGGGGCTGTCCCCCAGCGCTTCACGCACGCCCTTGGGTAGGTCCCGGTGCGCCTGGGCCATCGTGACCTGTCCGCCCTGGATGAGGACGGCCGCGCCGACGGCAGGCACGGAGATGACGCCCGCCCGCACGAGCCTTCGCATCATCTCTGCCCACTCCGCGGAGACAACCATCCGCGAGCCCGCCATGACTCCGCCCGAACTCATCACGAGCCCCACGCCCAGTGTCACGGGGGCCGAGGGCGGCACGCGTGGCATGGCCATCTTCATTGTGGAAATCATCGCGACCATCTCCACCGCCTGAATCGCCGCGATGACCTGCCCACTCAACTTCATGGTCTCGCGGGTCTCCCGCCGGAGCGTGTCGAACTCACGCGTCAGCTTCCCCATCAACTCGGGCATCGCGGTGGTCGCCGCCTCCACTCGCTCCGGGTCCAGTGAGGCGAGGTCCGTCAGCGTGGGCTCCATCAGCCCCTGCACGCGATGAAGATCCACGAAAAGCTTCTCGGCGCTGCACATGGGACAGTTGCGGAGCACGGCGTCCGCGAGGTGCAGGAAGTCCACCCATGTGGCCAGCAGGAGCGTTCCGAATTGAGCCGCCTGGAGCTTCGGCCCCGTCATGCGCAGCAGGGCCAGTTCCATGTCCGTGGGGCCGACTTCCGAGGCAACCTTCGTCAACGCGGTAGCACTTCCAATCGCGCCCTGAATCCACGTCACCTGCTTGGAGCCCTGGTCGAGGTAGCGCGTGAAGACGCCATTGAGGCTCCATCCCACGAGGGGCGGAGGGCGGTCCGCCAGTTTGGAGAACCCGGCTTCGACGCGCGTCAGTGAGCCCTTCACTTCTTCCGTGGCTTCGAGGACTGCCTGCCGTGTCAGTGCTGCGCTCCGGGCCTCGCCCCCAACGGCGCCCTCCCTGCTGCCGTCTCCCACGGCAGTCACGTCGTCACGCGGCTGCTGGCGGCGCAGGAGGCCGTTGCTCGGACCCGGAGAAGGCGCGTGGGAGGAAGCCCCGAGCGCGCGAGGGTTCATCACTCGGAGTTTCCACCCGTGCGGGCGAGGAGGTCTCACGCGGCGCGTAGCTCAAGCTTCGGCCACGCGCAGGCGCTTGCGCCACGGAGGAGCACCCCGTGGCCAGCAGCAGCAGGGCCAGCAAGAGGGCATCAGCGCGAATGGTCCACCCCCAGGCCCACCGAGGCGAACGCCCCTGGCCGCAGCGACCCCTCCGGCGCGGCGGTGGGATGGAACCCGCGGTGTCGCACACACGAACGCCGTCGCCCCTCTTCGCGAAGGGGGATGTCAGACCCATGGGCCATGCTCCATGATTATCTGATATTCCTCGTTTGAGGGCTTGTTCATGGATGCAGCAGAGAACTGCGAAGACCTCTTCCACTCGACCATCCACCTGGCGGACCTGCTCTATCCACATGCGGATCGGTTGGGAGAGGGCACATCCGAGGAGTGGAGCTTCTCGCACCTGGACACCCGGGCGCGGGCACTGGGTACGTGGCTGCGGACGCTGAACGCGGCCGGCGAACGGGTGCTGCTGCTGTATCCCCCGGGCCACGAATACATCGTGGGGTTCATGTGCTGCCTGTACGTGGACGCCATCGCGGTGCCGTGCTCCCCGCCGGATCCCTCCCGGCTGGACAGCGCCCTGCCGCAGCTCCTTGCCATCGCTCGGGATTGCGGCGCGCGCTTCGTGCTGACGACGAGCAGCATCCTGGAGATGTCCCCGCGCCTCACGTCGGAGACGCCGGAGCTGGGTGAGTTCCACTGGGTGGCCACGGACATGGTGCCGCCGTCCCTCGCGGAGGACTGGACGCCGCTGGCCCGGGCGCAGGAAGCCTTGCTCCCCGTTCCCATGGCCGTGCCGCTGCTCGACACGGACGAACGTTTCATGCTGCTCCCCGAATCGAACGACCCGACGCCGTCGGATGACTCGCGCTGCCTGCCGGCGCGGTTCCGCGCGCAGGTGGCTCGCACGCCGGACGCGGTCGCGGTGGCGGCGGAAGATGAAACGCTCACCTACGCACAGCTGGATGCGGCCAGCGACGCGCTGGCGTGGCACCTGCGCGAGCACGGCGTCGCTCGAGACGTGCGCGTGGGTCTGTGCGTGGAGCGCCCTACCCGCATGGTGGTGGCGATGCTCGGCATCCTCAAGGCAGGCGGCGCGTTCGTGCCGCTGGATCCGGACTGCCCGCGGGAACAGCTGGCCGCGATGATGGAGGACTCACGGGCGCGGGTGCTCGTCACGGAGTCCCACCTTGTCCAGCACCTGCCGACTGACGGCGTGTGCACCGCCCTGCTGGACTCGGAGGACGCGTTCGAGCTGGACGTGCTGGGGCCTCCGCGCGCGGGCTCGACGCTGGACGACCCTGCCTACGTCCTCTACTCCTCCGGCAGGCCCCAGGGCGTGAGGGTGTCGCACCGGAGCGTGGCTGACTTCTTCAGCGCCATGGACGCACGCGTGGGCGCCGCGCCCGTGGGCACGTGGCTCTCCGTCAACCGCATCGTCTGCGACAGCTCCGTTCTGGAGCTGTTGTGGACGCTCGTCCGCGGCTTCCGCGTCGCGGGTGCACCGCACCCACGACAGCCGGGGTTCAGCGCTTGCGCGCGAGCAGCCGCCGCACTTCCTTGAGGCACGCGTCCGTCACGGCCTCCACGGACAGCTCACCGTCGATGTGCACGATGCGCTCGCGCTTCGCTCGCAGCGTGATGGCCTTGAGGTACTGCTTCGCGATGCGCCGCTGGGCCTCGTCCGCTTCGAACAACTCCGCGGGGCCTCCGCGCACGGCCCGGCGCTTCGCCGCGACCTTGGGGTCCACGCCCACGAACAGCGTCAGGTCCGGCGACACCGCGTGCGCGTTCACCGTGTCCACCCACGCCATGGGCAGGCTCGCGCCCTGGTACGCCAGCGAGGACAGCACGTAGCGGTCGCACAGCACCACCTTGCCCTCCTCCAGCGCCGGCAACACCCTCGCGTGCAGGTGGTCCGTCCGGTCCGCCGCGAATAGCAGCGCCAACGTCTCCTGCGCCAACGGCCCGCGGCCGTGCGGCAACCCCAGGCGGCCCGTGAGCGCCTGGCGCAGCATCGTTCCCACCGGACCGTCGGACGGCTCGCGCGTCGTCACCACCGCGTGCCCGTCCGCCCTCAGCGCGGACGCCAGCCGCTCCGTCTGCGTGGTGGTGCCCGCGCCGTCCAGGCCTTCCAGCACGATGAATCGCCCCGGCAGGGCGACCTTCCTGGCGGCGCTCACCGGGGAAGGAGCGCTGCGGGGTTGTCCAGGTGCAGCTCGCGGCGCAGCGCGAGCAGCGCCTCGTACCGCTGCAGCTCCTCCACCAGCACCGCGCGGCCCTTGCGGTAGCTGAGGAAGCCGTACACCAGCAGCCCCAGCGCCAGGAGCGCGGCACCCCAGGCCAAGAGCGGCGTGCGCAGCGAGTCGTAGAACAGCTTCCCCGCCGCCCCTGAAATCAACATGAAGGCGATGACGGACACACCCGCGTGGGTGAAGTGGGTGGTGCTCTGGCGGGTCGACAGGCTCTCCTGCAACTGGTCGAACCGGGCCCGCTTGTCCTGCTGGATGTCTGCGCTCACGGAGCCGAGCACCCTACATCACGTGCCCCAGCCCGTCGAGTCGCCCGCCGGGCGGCACCCACCTACACAGACGCGCAGTCACAGCTTGCGCTCATCCCAGCCATTGAACGGACGCACGCCCGCTCCCCGAGCATGGCTTGCCACCCCACCCCCCTCGCGTTACATGCCGCGAACCATGCCTCTCCACGTCGTCAGCAGGATGAGTTCCCCCGACATGAGCCGTGACTCCGAGTTGAACACCATCGAGGAGGCCATCCGCGACATCCAGGCTGGCAAGTGCGTCATCGTCGCCGACGACGAGGACCGTGAGAACGAAGGCGACCTCATCATGGCCGCCGAGCTCGCCACCCCGGAGATGCTGGCGTTCATGGTCCGCCACACCAGCGGTATCATCTGCCAGCCCATGCTCGCCGAGCGGCTCGACTCGCTCCGCCTGCCCCAGATGGTGGCGGAGAACACCGAGTCCCACCGCACCGCCTTCACCGTCTCCGTGGACTTCCGCCACGGCACCACCACGGGCGTCTCCGCCAACGACCGCACGAAGACCATCCGCGCGCTCGCCGCCCCGAACAGCACCGCGGACGACTTCCTGCGCCCCGGCCACATCTTCCCGCTGCGCTACCGCGAAGGCGGCGTGCTGCGCCGCGCGGGCCACACCGAGGCGGCCGTGGACCTGGCGCGGCTCGCCGGCCTGCAGCCGTCCGGCATCCTCTGCGAGCTGGTGAAGGACGACGGCACCATGCAGCGCATGCCGGACCTGAAGCAGTTCGCGCGCGAGCACGACCTCAAGCTCGTCACCATCGCGGACCTCATCGAGTACCGCAGCCGCAAGGACCGCCTGGTGCGCCGTGAGTCCGGCCAGAGCGTCGTGCGCACCCGCCACGGTGAGTTCACCGCCCTCACCTACACGTGGACGCCCGACGGCGCGAAGTCCCTTGTCCTGGTGAAGGGCGACCCGTCGAAGGTCCAGCCCGCCCCGCTGGTGCGGCTGCACGGCGCCTGCGCATTGGGCGACGTGTTCGGGTCACCGGATTGCAAGTGCAACCTGCTGCTGGACCGCGCGATGGAGAACGTCGCACGCGAGGGCACGGGCGTCATCGTCTACCTGCCCGGCATGCACGGCAACGACTTCGGCATCCACCACAAGCGCGCGGGCGACGGCAGCAGCGCGTCCGTCAGCCGCGCGGCCAACGAGTCGCGCGACGTGGGCATGGGCTGCCAGATCCTCACCGACCTGGGCGTGAGCACCATGCGCGTGATGTCCAACACGGACATGACCTACCGGGGCCTCTCCGGCTTCGGTCTCACCATCGAGTCGCGCCTGTCGCTCGACGTGGAGTAGCGAAACCCCGGAGGCGCGCGAGGCTTCAGCCCAGGTCCTTCAGGGCCTCGCGCACGGAGGACAGGTCCGCGGGCAGCTCCACCGGCGGGTTCGCGTGCGCGGCCTTCACGTCGCTCAGCGTCTCGCGGTGGTAGCCGACCTTGAAGTCCGCGAACTTCAGCCCGTGCGCGGTGGCCACCACCGCGACGCTGGAGCCCTTCGCAATCACGCCCGACGCGGCCAGCTTCTCCACCGCCGCCAGCGCGACGCCCGTCTGCGGACAGGCGAAGGTGCCCTCGCGGTCCGCCCGGGCCGCCGCGTTGGACAGCTCCGACTCCGTCGCCTCCTCCACCACGCCGTCGAACGCGCGCAGCATCCGCACCGCGCGGCGGAAGGACACCGGGTTGCCAATCTGGATGGCGGACGCGAGCGTCGCTCCCGCCTGCATGGGCACCAGCTCCTGGAAGCCGCCCCGGAAGGCGCGCGCCAGGGGGTTCGCCCGCTGCGCCTGCGCCACCGCGATGCGCGGCCGGCGGGTGATGAGCCCCAGGGTGAAGAGCAGATCCAGACCCCGGCCCAGGGCACTCGCGTTGCCCAGGTTGCCGCCTGGGATGACGATCCAATCCGGCGGCTCCCAGCCCAGGTCCTGGCACAGCTCGATGGCGATCATCTTCTGGCCCTCGATGCGCAGCGAGTTCATCGAGTTCGCCAGGTACAACCCCGTGTCCGCCGTCACCGCCTGCACCAGCTTCATGCAGCCGTCGAAGTCCGTGTCCAGCGACAGCACGCGCGCCCCGTTGGCGATGGGCTGCACCAGCTGCGCGAGCGACACCTTGTTCTTCGGCAGGAACACCACCGCCGGGATGCCCGCCGCCGCGGCGTACGCGGACAGCGCCGCGGACGTGTCGCCCGTGGACGCGCACGCGACCGCGCGGATGGGCGTGCCGCGCGAGCGCAGGTGCTTCACCGCGGACACCAGGACCGTCATCCCCCAGTCCTTGAAGCTGCCCGTCGGTGAGACGCCGCACTCCTTCAACATCAGCGAGCCCAGCCCCAGCTCCGCCGCCATGCGAGGCAGCGGCTTGAGCGGCACCCGCCCCTCGCCCAGCGAGACGATGTCCTCCACCGGCAGCTCGGGCAGCGCCCACTCGCGCTTGCCCCAGACGCCGGAGCCGTCTGGCAACCGCGACGTCGCGAAGCGGGACTCGAAGCGGCGCTTCCACTCCGCCGCGGGGATGGCGCGCAGGGCGGCCTCGTCGTGGGCCACCTCCAGCAGGCCTTCACAGCGCGGGCAGCGGTAGACGACGTCCCACAGCGAGGCGGTGAAGCCACAACCCTCGCTGCACGCGTAGCCCGCCTTCAGCGCTGGAGCCGTCACGCCTCCACCTCCACCTTCGTGCCGCACGCCACGCACGGGCGGCCCGGCCTGGACGGCACGTGGCACGAGGGACAGGGCACGCGCTCGTCCTCGTCCCCGCCGCCGCGCTTCGCCGTCGCGGGAGCCGCCACCCGGACCCGGGGCAGCCGCATGCCGCAGCCATCACACAAGAGGCCTTCCGCCTGGACATGGCGGCAGTAGCGGCACGTCACCGCGCCCACCGGGGCGGCGGTGCGCACACCGTCGTCCTGCGCACGGCCCGTGTCCAGGTCCGTCATCTGCGCGACGGGCACCTCGCCCGTGGCGCCTGAACGGGTCAGCTCCAGGTCGGGCACGACCATCGCCGGCAGGTCCGGCCCCGAGCGCAGCCGCGTCAGGTCCAGCTCCGGCAGCGCGGGTGCGTCCACCGGCACGCGGCCCCCCTCGTGGTGCGTCAGCTCCAGCTCCGCCAACGGTGCCACGACAGGCGCGGGGATGTTCATGAGGCCAGGGAAACGCTTGCCACAGCCTTCGCACTCTTCGCCTTCCGACTGCACGTGGTCGCAGACCGGGCAGATGATCATGGGCGGGACGTTACCGGTCCCCTCACCGCTCGGCAACGCGACCTCGGGGACGCTGGGAGTGGGCATGCAGGCGCGCGGCCTGTCGCACCCGCTCAGCTCGGGGCGGAGCCCAGTCCCATCATGGGGACGAAGCGCACCGGCAGCAGGCGCTCCACCCGGGGCAGCATCCCCGGCTGTCTCCGGCGGATGCGCAGCAACTCCTGCGGCTCGTTCACGGAGCCCACGGGGATGACCATCCGCCCCCCGGGCCTCAGCTGGCGCAGGAGCTCCCGGGGGATGTCCTCTGGCGCGGCGGTGGCGATGATGGCGTCGAAGGGCGCGGCCTGGGCCCAACCCTGGGAGCCGTCACCCTCCCGGTAGAACACGTTGGTGAAGCCCAGCCGGTGGAGCAACCGCCGGGCGGGCCGGGCCAGCTCGCGGACGATCTCCACCGTGAAGACCTCGCGGGCCAGCATCGCCAGCACCGCCGTCTGGTAGCCGGAGCCGGTGCCGATTTCGAGCACGCGCTCACAACCGCGCAGGCGCAGGGCCTCGGTCATCAGGGCCACCACGTAGGGCTGGCTGATGGTCTGCCCGTGGCCGATGGGCAGCGGCACGTCCTGATGGGCCGAGTCCCGCGCGTCCAAGGGCACGAAGTCCGCGCGGCTCAGGTTGGCGATCGCCGCGAGCACCCGTCGATCCCGGATGCCCTGCCGCGCCAGATACTCCGCTCGCCCCCAGTCTCCCATCGCGTACGCCCCCCGTGGTCCTCCAGCCAGGAAAGTAAGCACGACGACAGTCCGGGACAATCCAGGGGGCGGGCGCGGGCCTCCTCGGGCCTACCCCACCCGGGCAAGCGCGAGCCGGCCCTCCCAGCGCTCCTCCAGCGCCTTCACGAGCCCCTGGTGGTCCGGCTTCTGGAGCTGGGGGTCGGCGTCCATGATGCGCCGCGCTTCCGCCTGGGCGAGCGACAAGAGGTCGCCGTCGCGCACGAGGTTCGCCACGGCCAGCTCCGGGAGGCCGCTCTGCCGCGTGCCCAGGAACTCGCCGGGGCCGCGGATCTCCAGGTCCTTCTCCGCGATGACGAAGCCGTCGCTGCTGCGCTCCATCACGCCCAGCCGCTCGGTGGACTCCCAGGAGCGCGCGGCGCCCGCGACGAGGAAGCAGTAACTGGCCGCGGCGCCACGGCCCACGCGTCCGCGCAGCTGGTGCAGCTGCGACAAGCCGAAGCGCTCCGCGGCCTCCACCACCATGACGGATGCGTTGGGCACGTCCACGCCCACCTCCACCACCGTGGTGCAGACGAGCAGCTGGATGCGCTTGTCGCGGAAGGCCTCCATCACGGCGTCCTTCTCCTCCGGCTTCATGCGCCCGTGCAGCAGGCCCACGCTGGCGTTGGGGAACACCCCCTGCAGCTTCGTCGCGCCCTGGGTGGCGTCCTCCAGGTCCAGCTTCTCCGACTCCTCCACCAGCGGATAGACGACGTAGGCCTGGTGGCCCTTGGCCAGCTCCGAGCCCACCGCTTCGTGGACGCGCGCGCGCTGCTCGTTGTTGAAGACGCGCGTGGTGATGGGCGTGCGGCCCGGCGGCAGCTGGTCGATGATGGACACGTCCAGGTCGCCGTAGAGCGTCATCGCGAGCGTGCGCGGGATGGGCGTGGCGGTCATCACCAGCACGTCCGGCGTGAGCCCCTTGCTCATGAGCGTGTGGCGCTGGAGCACGCCGAAGCGGTGCTGCTCGTCGATGACCACCAGCCCCAGCTTCTGGAAGGACACGCCGCCCTCCAGCAGCGCGTGCGTGCCCACGGCGAGGTGGATGTCGCCCTTCGCCACGGACTCGCGCACCTCGCGCTTGTGCTTCGCGGTGCCCGCCGCGCTGATGAGCCCCACGCGGTAGCCCAGCGGCTCCAGGATGCGGCGGAAGGTGCGCTCGTGCTGTTCGGCCAGGATTTCGGTGGGGGCCATCACCGCCACCTGGTAGCCATCCTGGAGCGCCACCATGCCGGCCACCAGCGCCACGGCCGTCTTGCCGCTGCCCACGTCGCCCTGCACCAACCGGTTCATGGGCTCCGGACGCGCCATGTCCCGGGCGAGGTCCCCCACCACGCGTGCCTGCGCCCCGGTGAGCTCAAAGGGCAGCGCGGCGCGCGCCTTGTCCAGCCGCGCCGGGGTGACGTCGAAGGCGATGCCCTCCTCCGCCTTGATACCCTGGCGCTTGAGGGCCATGCCCAGCTGGAGGAAGAACAGCTCGTCGAACGCGAGCCGGCGGTGCGCGGGGCTCTGGTGCGCGTCCAGCGCCTCCAGGTCCGCATCGTCGGGCGGGAAGTGGATGAAGCGCAGCGCGTCCGGCAGGCCCATCAGGTGGTAGCGGCGGCGCAGGTCCGCGGGCAGCGGCTCTTCCAGATGGTGCGCGTGCTGTTCGCTGATGCGCGAGGTCAGCTCGCGGAAGGAGCGCTGCTCGCCGCGCTCGAAGCCCGGGTAGACGGGGACGATGCGGTGGAAGTGGACGGAGGTCGTGTTCTCCAGGTCCTCGGCGGGCTCCAGCTCCGGGTGGGCCATCTCCCGGCCGTTCATGGAGGCGCGCACCTCGCCGGAGAGCACCAGCTGCTTGCCCACGGAGAAGCGGCTCTTGAGCCACGGTCCGGCGTTGAAATAGGTGGCCGCGATGCTGCCGGAGCGGTCCCCCACGACGGCGCGGAACATGCGCTTGCCGCCGCGCCCCGGGACGAAGTCGGCCGTCTTCACGGTGCCCACCGTCACGCCGCGCTCGCCGGGGATGAGCTCCGCGATGGTGCGCAGCTTGCGGCGGTCCTCGTAACAGCGTGGCAACAGGAACAGGATGTCGCCGGTGCGGCGCAGGCCCTTCTTGTCGAGCACCGCGACGAGCCGTGGCCCCAGGCGCTTGCCCAGCGTCTTGAGCGGCGCGGACAGCGGGCCCGTGCGCGGCGCGATGGACAACAGCTTCGCCTCGGAGCGGGACGCCTCCGCGCCCACGGCCTTGGCCTTCTTCTTCCGGGCCTTCTCCGCGGGAGCACGGTCCGCTGGCGGCGCGCCCTTGCGAGGCTCGGTGCTCGCATTGGGCTTCGCACCCGGAGCACGGGCCGCCGCACCCGAGGGAACCACGGCGGCGTTCCGGGCCGCGGCCATGCGCGCACCGTAGGGCTGGGCGTCACCTTGCGAAGGCCCCATCGCGGCGCCTCGGGATGCCGCCATGCGCGCGCCGTAAGGCACCGGCTCGCCCTTCGCGGGACCCGCATTCCCACCTTGGGGACCCGTTCCCGGCGGGAGCGAAGCTGCACGGGCCTGCGGCTGCCGGGATGCGGTCGCGGGCGTTGCCGCCGGAACGCCACCGCCCACCTGCGGCACGGGGTCCTGCGAACGCCACGGCGGCACGGTGTTGCCACGCGCCTCCACCGTCCCCTGCGGCGGCGTCAACCGGCGGCGCGCTGGCGCGGGGTTCAGCTCCCCTTCCAGCACGTGCGCACGCTCCGGCGACCGGGGAAAGCTCGCCGCCACGGCGTTGATCTCCCCCGTGACGACCACCCGCTCCAGCTCCTCCGGCAGCACCACGCCGCTGAGCTTCAGCGCACCCAACACCTGGCGCAGCGCGGCCTTGCGGTGCTCCGGCGGCGCGGGTGGATCCACGTGCGGCAGCGCCGCCCTCAATTCCTCCAGAGCCCGCGCGTCCACGCCCCCGGCCGACGCCAGGGTGCGCTCCATCAACGTGCGCAAATCCCGCACGGTCCCGAGCTGGGCGAAGTCACGCTGACACGCGTACTTGAGAGGTCGAACGAGGCTGGCGAGCGGGTGGTTCACGCGGGATTTCCAGCCTCCATCCTACGAAGCGCTCTGACGCCGCAGGGAAAACGAAACCGGGGGAGCGAGCCCAGGCCCGCCCCCCCGAAGGACACCCGGCCAGCCGGGCTTCAGCGCTAGCTGGCCGACTCTTCCTGCGGATCCTCGAAGCTGATGGCCGCGACCTCCAGCTCGCGCACGCCGCCGGGGCTCTGCACCGTGGCGATGTCGCCCACCTTCTTGCCGATGAGCGCGCGCGCCACCGGCGAGGTCACGGCGATCCACCGCTTCTTCAGGTCGGCCTCCGTCTCACCCACCAGACGGTAGCTGATGGTCTTGTCGTTCTCCGTGTCCACCAGCTCCACGGTGGCGCCGAAGATGACCTTGTCGCCGCCCAGCTTCGCCGGGTCGATGACCTCCGAGCGGGCGATCCAGTCGCCGAGGGTCAAGATGCGCCCCTCGATGTGCGACTGCTTCTCCTTGGCCGCGTGGTACTCCGCGTTCTCTCGCAGGTCGCCGTGCGCACGCGCGACCTCGATCTCACGCGAAATCTTGCCCCGCTCCACGGACTGAAGGTGCTTCAGCTCGTCCTTGAGCTTCTGCAGACCGTGGGGGGTCATCGGGATGTTGTCGCTCCCGCTCATCGAACCACCGCTCCTTCCATCACCTGGCTGCGCATCGGAGGTCTGGCGTTCCCTCCTGGAACCCGACCCGCGACTCGAAAGGGTCAATGTAGGGAACGAGTGACTGGCCGGTCAACGAAAGCCTTACAACCATCGTCCGGTAGTGGCTGGGCGCCCGACGGCCGACCCGTTAGGCTGCTGCACGTGCTGTCCGTCCAGGAATTGCGCGCGCTCGCCTCCGCCCTCCCCGTGGGCGCCTTCCAGCATCAGCTGGGCCCCTTCGCGCTGGTGCAGCGTCCGCCGTCGGAGCTGTCCGCCGCCGCGCTCGCGCCCACCCGCATGGCGGACCCCGGCGACGTCGAGCAGGGCATGCTCGCCCTCCTCTTCGAGTTCGACGATTTGCTCGTCGCCACCCTCCCCACCCTCCGGGATTCGGAGGTGCTCCGCATTGGCCGCAGGCTGGACTGCGAGTTGGTGCTGGACGATGCGTCCGTGTCCAAGCAGCACGCGGAGCTCAAGTGGAGCCGCGCGGCGGGCCGCTGCACCGTGCGCGACCTGGGCTCCACCAACGGCACCTTCGTCAATGCCAGCACCATCGGGCAGCGCGAGGTGCCGCTCCGGGGCGGCGACATCCTCAGCTTCGGCAACGTCCAGTTCTGGTACCTGCTCACGGACGCGCTGCATGAACGGCTGCGCGTGGGCGCGGCCTCCGGCCTGGGCTCCCACTCCGGCTGAAGGCCGCCCGCTCTCACCTCACGGACAGGCGCCGCAGTCCGCCGCGCACGCGTTGTACGAGTTGGACGCACCGCAGGACTCCGTCACCTGGCAGATGCCATCGCCGCACACGGCCAGGTCCGCGTCGCGCACGCGCGTGGTGAGCGGCTGGAAGCTCACGCCGCCCACCGTGCAGCTCGCGAAGGCCGCTCCCGCCTGCGTGCACACGTCCGAGCAGCTCCCCACGTAGATGAGCGGCGCGCACGTCATGCGAGGCATCCCGGAGCCATCAACCACCGCGCACGCACGCGTGGTGCTCTGGGTCGCGTCCAGGGGCGGATTCTGGCTGCCCGCGTAGAGCCCCTGTCCCTGGAAGAGATTGCCGAAGAAGCACGACTCCGGCCGGGCGAAGGTGGCCAGCTCACCCTCGGAGGCGGGGATGACCACCCCCAGGCCGTCCCGGCCCAACACGGAGATGGGCACGCTCACACCGAAGGGATTGCTGTGCGCCGCGAGACACGCGGAGACGATCTGCTGTTCCGTCTCCGTCGCGGGCGCCCCTCCGGCCCAGCCTGGCGCCAGGCCCAGCAGGCCCGTCCACGTGTGCACCGTGTTCGTCTGCGCATCTGTGTACGTGCGCGTCTGCCCTTCCGGGATGGCGCAGCGCACGATGTAGCGCATGACCTCCGCCGCGAGCGCCGGATTCGCGCCGTACCACGACGCGAAGGCCGTGGATGACAAGCCATTGAACGACAGCCCGTTGAAAGACAACCCGTTGAAAGACAACCCATTGAATGACAGCCCGTTATACGAAAGGCTGTTGTAGCTGAGAGCGGACTGCTCCTGCGTGGCCAGCGGATCCGCTGGCACGGGCTCCCGGCCGCCCGGGTCACAGCCCGCGCCCAGGACGGCCACGGCCAGTCCCCACGCCCACCAGGAGAGTCCCCCCTCGCCACGACGACGCCCGTTCTCCACGTTCCCCATGTGTGCAACCTCCTGCTGCCGCGGGCGCTCCAGCCGGTCCCACGAACGTTTGGACAAGGAGGGCGTCAAAGACAAACGGGCGAGCAGCGCCCCCTCACGCACGAAAAGTGCGACCACGTTGTACGTGTGGCAAGGCGAGAGAGGTGCGGGAAACGCGGGAGCGAGGTCAGGGCAGACACTCCGGGCGTCTGGGGTTGAACGCGTGGGTAGGCGTTCATCCAGGAACGTGAAGGCCGTGGCCCTCCGGGGCGAGGATACGTGTCCCCACCCCGGCGCCACGGCCGTCCGTTTCTTCCGTTGAGAGGCTGGGATTACCGCTGGGCCTGGGTGCCGATCTTCACCTGGGACTTGTTCAGCTTCAGGCTGCCCAGCTCGCGGTGGATGTTGGCCAGGTCCGACTGGGTGAGCTGCTGGCCCTCCTCATGTCCGCCCGGGGGTCCGCCCTTGGGAGGCTTGCCTTCGGGGGCGACAGCGCCGCCGCGATCCGGATCCACCAGAGCCGTGCCGCCACCGGCCTCCACCGACGACAACGCCTTGAAGCCGGCGGTGGTGCTGGCCGCCTCTCTCTGCGTGAGCTGCTTCACCAGCGTGAGCTTCCCGCTGCCCCGGTCGTACCGGTACATGCGGGTGCCCTTGGCGCCTTCATCCACGGCCACGTCCACGGTGCCGCTGGACTTCGCCGTCGCCGGGCTCGCGATGGGCTTCGCCGGAGCGAGCTTCACCTGATTGTTCTGGACCCTCGCAGGCTGGGCCCCTGCCTGCGCCGCCGACAGGGCGACAACCCCCACGGCCATCGTTCCCACTGCGGACTTCCAACGCGTGATCATGAATCCTCCCGGTTCCTTTACGCGCGGCGGCGCGGATATTCGCCGGGAGTCTATTCGAACGCGACCAGGTCCTGGACCCACCGGGCGCTGCCCTGCTGGAGCCACCGCGCGCGGGTGTCCCGGAGCGCCTGGGCAGGCGGAGTGCCTCGCCGCAGCGAGTCCACCAGCGCCTGGAAGAAGGCACCGGCCTCCACGTCCGGCACCTCCGTGGAGGGCGCGACCACGGCCCGCGCGCCCGCTTGAATCAGCGCGGACGGCAGGCTGGACACCGCGTGGTAGCGCCACGCGCCCACGTTCGCGTCGCAGGCGGCCAGCATCACCACCGGGGTGCCCCGGAGCGTGTGCCCTTCCAGCTCCTCCGCGGTGAGCGCGTAGCGGCCGGCCGCGTCCGGAGACAGCGCCAGGAAGGCCGCGTCGGACACGGTGCCTGAGAGGCCGTGCGTGTGCAGCTCCACCTCCGTGGCGTCCTCCATCTCCGCGAGCACCGCCTCCGGCGTCGCCGCGCGGCCCCGCAGGTGGACGTCACCCTGCCCCGTCATGCCCTTCCACGGCATCAGGCGAGGCAGCCCCAGCGTCGCGGGCGGCTCCACGTCCGACACCACCAGCCGCTTCGGCACGGGCGCCGAGGCCGGAGCCTCCACGCGGTGGCCGCCCGGAGCCAGATAGCTCCACGCGCGGTCCCCGGGCAGCAGCCCCGGGCGTCCCAGGAGGATGGGCTCCGCGAGCACTCGCACCACGTCGCAGCCGGCGAGCACCTGCAGGAGTTTCCCAGGCACCGCGGGCACCTGTTCGCGCAGGGGCTGCTTGAGGGCGTGGAGATACAGCCCGTCGCTCGCGCCGGTGGGGCCTCGGGCGACGAAGAGCATCCGTTCATCCTGGCCCGCCAGCGCCAGCAGGCACGACGTGGGCGCGGTGCGGTCCACCTCCCGCGCGAGCAGGTCCACCGCGGGGCCCCACTCCTTCGCCCGGCCCGCGTCCATCACCAGCACGTGATGGCTGTGGGCCCAGGCCTTGCGCGCCTCGATGTCGGTGGAGCGGTGGAGCACCGAGCCGGTGATGACCCCGCGCAGGAGCTTCTGGCCCTCCTCGCGGTCGCGCTCGATGAGGATGCGCCCTTCGATGTGGTCCACCAGCAACCGCTCGCCGGCGGTCAGCGACGGGTCCTCGCGCAGCACTCGGATGCGCTCGCGCACGCGGTCCAGCTCGCGTCCCGGCACCGTGCTGCCCTCCAGCCGCAGCAGGTCTCCCGCGACGGCGACCTCCAGGAGCGTGGGCGCGGTGGGACAGGCGAGCGAGTCCTGCACCTCGCGCCGGGCCCGCTTCGCGTCCAGGTCCTCCACGAAGAGGAGCGCCCGTGCGTGGTGGTACTCCGACCGGCGTGCGCAGTCCTCCGGCGCGTGCTGGACGAACTCGTCCAGGTAGGCACGGGCGAGCGCCGGGGCGTGGCTCAGCCGCGCGCTCGTCACCAGGTCGGACAGGAGCACCTCCTCCTGGAACCAGCTGTCGGTGCGGAACGCCTCTTCCAGCGCGGAGCGCGCCAGCGACCCGGCCTCGTGGCGGCGATCCATCCGGTTGTAGAGCGCCGCCAGGTGCCGCTGGAGGTCCACGCAACGGTCCTGGAAGCCCGCGCTCCGGCACGCCGCCAGCCCGTCCTTGAGGGACGTCTCCGCCGTCTCCATGTCGCCCCGGGCCTGCGCCGCCTGGGCCCGGCCCCGGGCGAGCGGAGCGTCGTACCAGGCGGGCTCACCGGACTGACGGACCAGCGTCGCCAGCTCGTCGACGAAGCGGTCCTCCTGGTGGAGCAGCAGGATGGCGCCCAGCAACAGGTCGCGCTCGCCGGAGCGCCGCAGCCGCGCGAGGAACGCGTCCACCTCCGCGCCCCGCAGCGAACGCGTGCCAGCCAGCAGCTCGCGGTAGGTGTTGGCCAGCGGGCCGCGCTTGCTGAAGTCCGCCGCCGCCACGCGCGCCGCGTAGGCGCTCGCGGTCTGGGTGTGGGTGACGTCGTCCAGCAGCGCGGCCAGCGGGGCCAGGGTCTTCACGCGCTCCACGGACGGGGCCGCGCGCAACGCGTGGTAGAGGTACAGCCGCGCCAGGTCCGGGTTGCGCCGCGCCATCGAGCCCGGATACGGCGTTCCCTCCAGCGCCAGCTCCATGCCGGCCGCGTTCATGGCCTGCCACGAGTCCCGACGCGCCAGCGCGCCCTTGCGCAGGCCGTCCGCGCGCTCGGTGGCTTCGGTGCTCCAGCCGGGCTCCTTCGCCTGCGCCACGCGGGAGAACTCCGCCGCGGAGGCCAGCTCCAGCGACAGCGCCTGGAGCGCGAGGCCCCGGTTCCAGTGCAGCCGTGCGTCGTCCGGCGCGGTCTCCAGGCCCCTCTCCAAGAGCGTCAGCGCGCGCTCCGGCTGGGCACGGCCCAGGGCCACCAGCGACAGGTCTCCCATGACGGCGGGCGACGCGGGCAGCCGCTCCAGGATGCGCTCCGCGCGCTCGAAGTCCCCGGCCGCGAGCCAGGCGGTCGCGACGCCGTGCAGGTCGCCCTTCGCCTCCAGCTCCGACAGGGCCTTGAGGTCCAGCTCCGGCCGTCCGTCCGCGCCGCCGCGCATCGTGCCCGTGGCCCGGTAGTCCGCGAGGCCCGGGTGACTGAGCCGGCCCTCCAACGGACGCACGGAGGCCAGCGCGAAGGGCAGCGCGCGCACTGTCTCCGAGGAGCGCCACGGACGTCCCACCAGCAGCACCGCGAGCACCACCGCGGCGGCAGCGGCCGCGAAACCCGCGACACGGCGGCGATCCCACACGGCACGGCCGCGCGGGTGAGCGGACGGGGAGCGCGTCCCGGCACCGGGCACCGGTTCGGACCGGCTTCCCGTCCCGGGGACGGCCCGAAGTCCCGGCCCCGCCGCCGAAGCATCGGGGCCACCTTCCGAACCGGGGGACGCCACGGGCCGCGTCTGTGCTCCGGACGCGGCACGCGCGTCGGCGGCGGCCTGCACGAGGAGGCTCGCCTGTACCTGGTCCTCCAGGCCGGCCTGGCACTCCGCGCAGGTCGCGAGGTGGGCCTGGAAGGCCTCGGCCTCTTCTGGCGGAAGCTCCCCGTCCACGAAGGCGGCGAGCTGTTCACAGGAGACGGTCACGCCGGGCCCCCCGCGGTGCCTTCCCGGGCGAGGAGCAGATCCTTGAGCTTCTTGCGCGCACGGAACAGACGGGTGCCCACCGTCATGGACGGGATGCCGAGCCGTCGGCCGATCTCCGCGTAGCTCTGTCGCTCCATGTCCTTCATGCGGACCACCTCGCGCAGCTCCGGGGGAAGCTGTTCCACCGCCTTCCACACGTCATCCAACGTGTAGCGCGCCCATGTCTCCGGGGCGGCGTCGGCCTCCGCCAGGGTGTCCCCCATCGCGTCGGTGAATTCCTCCTGGGGGTGGCGCCGGTCGTGCCGGCACCAGTCGAGGAAGCGTCGAACGAGGATGGACGCCAGCCACGCCATGGGAGGCGCGGACCGGTCATACGTATGAAACGCGCGGAAGGCCCGCTCGTAGGTCTCCTGCAACAAGTCCTTCGCGTCCGCCGGGTTGCGGCCCCGGCAGAGGATGCGGGCCCGCTCCTCCAACGCCGGAGCGCACCGCGCGATGAGCGCCTGGAACTCCGCGGCGTCCCCACGGGAGGCCGAAGGCACCTCCGGCGCGGATGCGGAGGACTCCCCGGGCGGGACGGCGCGGGGCGATCGCGGGCGGAAGACCACGGGGGCGTTCCTAGCAGGAGCCGCCCCGCCCGCGAAGTCCGTCGACACCCTCCCCAGCACTTCCCACCCGACAGGTGGGAGACCCGGGATGGCAGGCAGGAGGGCTAGCAGGGGCCGTTGCCGATGCGAACGCCCGTGCGCACCCGGGCCTTGAAGACCCCCAGCGCCGCTCCGAAGCCCGTGACGCGAATCTTGCTGTAGCCGGACCCGCCCGTGCCGATGTTGACGCGCAGCCCGCAGAACGCCGGGAAGAAGGGACCCGCCGCGTACCAGGTGCCGGTGGTGCTCACCGAGCCCAGCCCCCACCAGACGCCGTTCGCGTAGCCGAACGCGGCGCCGGTGATCGCCACGCCCTTGCAGGCGCTCTCCGTGACGTTGCTCGACGCCGGGATGACCTCCACGAACGGCTGGGCGTATTGGCCCCCCAGGCCGTTGATCTCCGTCACGAAGCGGTGGACGCAGGACGGCTGATCATAGGTGCCGTCGTTGGAGGCCGCCGACATGTCCGCGTACGAGCAGTGGGGGAAGACGGCATTGATCGAAGCGCCGTCCGGCTGCGCCAGCACCACGCCCGAGCCCACGCAGGCCTCGTCGATGCCCTGCTCCTGGCTGGCGACGGACTCATCCACGACCTCGGCGCCAGGGGTCTCCTCCTCGAGGGGCCCCCCACAGGCGGTGGCGAGCGAGGCGGCGAACATGAAGGCAGCGGAGGGGATGAAGCGCATGGGTGACTCCGGAAGAAGGGGCCCGCGTGCGGGCTCCTCCCTGTTACGTCCGGTGTCGCGCTTATTCCCCCGCGCCATTTCCACGCTGTTTTTCGGCCGTGCTAAGGCACCGCGCGTGGACATCGACAAGCCCTACCTGCTGTTCCTGGGAGACGTGAAGGATCAGCTCGCGGCCAAGACGGCCCACGGCATCGTGGACTGGCGGCCCGACTGGTGCGTGGGTCAGCTGCGCCTCCCGGGCTGCGTGGCGGACTGTGGCCTGCCGGACATGGACATCGCCCAGGCGAAGGCGAAGGGCGCGCGCACGCTGGTGGTGGGCGTGGTGAATCCGGGCGGCGTGCTCGCGGACGCGTGGGTGGACACGCTGGTGCGGGCGCTGGAGGCCGGACTGGACGTGGCCACCGGGCTGCACAAGCGGCTGTCCTCGTTCCCCGCAGTGGCCGCCGCGGCGGCGAAGCACGGGCGCAAGCTGCACGACGTTCGCTTCCCGGACCGGGACTTCGCCACGGGACAGGGCACGAAGCGGCCCGGCCTGCGCGTGCTGACCGTGGGGACCGACTGCGCGGTGGGCAAGAAGTACACGGCGCTGGCGCTGGAGAAGGAGCTGCGTCAGCGAGGGTGGAAGGCGGACTTCCGGGCCACCGGGCAGACGGGCATCCTCATCTCCGGGCGAGGCGTGGCGCTGGATGCCGTGGTGTCTGACTTTGTCGCCGGCGCGGCGGAGTGGCTCACGCCCGCGAACGACGCGGACCACTGGGACGTGGTGGAGGGCCAGGGGTCGCTGTTCCACCCCTCCTTCGCTGGCGTCACGCTGGGCCTGCTGCACGGCTCACAGCCGGACGCGTTCATCGTCTGCCACGAGCCCACGCGAACGCGCATGCGAGGCGTGCAGCACCCGCTGCCATCCATCCAGGACGTCATCGACCGCACGGTGCTGGAGGGCCAGCTGACGAACCCGGCCATTCAATGCACGGGCATCGCCATCAACACGGAGCACCTGGGCGAGGATGAGGCGCTATCGCTCCTGGAGGCCACCGGCCGGGCGCATGGCCTGCCCTGCGTGGACCCCCTGCGCACGGGCGCGGGCCCCCTGGCGGACGCGCTGTCGAGCCGCTTCCCGCGCGGGTGACACGGGCTCCTTCTTCCGAAACCCGCTCTACTGGAGCGGCTCACGGTATATTGAGGGCACCATGGGACGCATTTTCGAGACACGCAAGGCGACGATGTTCGCCCGCTGGAACAAGATGGCGAAGGTCTTCACGCGCATCACGAAGGACATCGTGATCGCGGTGAAGGCGGGCGGGCCGACTATCGAATCGAACCCCGCGCTGCGCCGGGCCGTGCAGAACGCCCGCGCGGCGAACATGCCCAAGACCAACGTGGACGCCGCCATCAAGCGCGCCAGTGGTCAGGACCAGGCCGACTACCAGATCCTCCTCTACGAAGGCTTCGCGCCGCACGGCGTGGGCATCCTGGTGGAGGCGGCCACGGACAACGTCACGCGCACCGTGGCCAACGTCCGCTTCCCCTTCACCAAGCTGGGCGGGAGCATGGGCACGGCGGGCAGCGTGTCCCGCCTCTTCGAGCACATGGGCGCCATCCGCCTGGACGCCGAAGGGGTGAACCAGGAGGAGCTGGAGCTGGAGCTCATCGACCACGGCCTGGAGGAGATGGGCGAGACCACGGGCGAGAAGGGCGAAAAGCAGCTGCTCCTGCGCTGCAAGTTCGCTGACTTCGGCAAGCTGATGTCGGCGGTTGAAGCCAAGGGCATCGCGACCGCGTCCACCCAGTCCGAGTACATCCCCCTGCCCGGCACCCTCAAGGAGCTGCCCGAGGAGCAGGCCACGGAGGTGCTCAAGCTGGTGGACATGCTGGAGCAGGACGACGACGTGCAGCACGTGTTCCACAACCTCGCCTGAAGCAACGGCATCCGGCCCCTGAGCGCACTCCCCGGGGGCCGGTGCCACGCTCACGCGGCGTCAGAGCCAAGGGACGCGAGGCCTGTGCTTGAAGGTTCACCGGGCCGGACAAGCGCGTGGATGCCCGAGGGGAAGTCCATGTCGGACGAGGGTGAAGGGCAGGACCTGCGGGACACGGTGAAGCGGTTGGAGGCGACGGTCGCGGCCCTGGAGACGCGGCTCGCGAGCCTGGAGTCCCGGGAGGCGCCGCGCCCCGTGGCCATGCCCGCGGTCGGCACAGTCGCGGCCCCGGTGGCAGTGCCCGAGCAGCAGCGGGACCTGGAGGCGCATGTCGGCACCTACTGGTTGAGCCGCCTGGGCATCGTGGCGCTCATCATCGGCATCGCGTACCTCATCACGTACCACTTCGGGGAGCTGGGGGTGCTGGCGCGAGTGGGCGCGGGCTACCTGCTCAGCGCCGGGCTGGGCGCGTTCGGGTTGTGGTTGGCGCGGCGGAACCAGCTCTTCGGGCGAATCGTCTTCGGCGGCGGTCTGGCGCTCGCGTACTTCGTCACCTACGCGCTGCACTTCATCCCGGCGGTGCGGGTCATCGACAGCGAGGTGCTGGCGCTGGTGCTGCTCGCGGGGTTCGTGGTGGCCATCGTGACCATCGCGCACCGGATGCAGTCGGAGACGGTGGCGGGCATCGCGCTGTTCCTGGGACTGCACACGGGGATGCTCAGCGACATCACCGCGTTCACGCTGCTGTCCACGACGATGCTCGCGGCGGGCGCGCTGTTCTTCCTGGTGCGCAACCGTTGGGTCATCGTGCCCCTGTCCAGCCTGGTGGCCGTGTACAGCACGCACGTCGTCTGGGCGGTGCGCACGGGCCACATGGCGCCGGGTGCGCCCGAGGATGACCGGCTCCTGTTGAGCCTGGGCTTCCTCGCGCTCTACTTCCTGCTGTTCTCCGTGGCGCTGTTGGTGCGCCCGCGCGACCTGCCCGTGCGCGCAAGCCTCGCGTTCACGCTGCTCAACTGGGTGGGCCTGACGTCGCTGGGCGCGTACGAAGTTTCCCAGGAGCAGGACTCGCACCTCTTCGGCTTCCTCCTCGTCGTCGCGCTGGCGCATGGCGCGGGGGCCGTCGTGTCCAGGCTCCAGCGTGCGCCCACGGCGCTGACGCACGCGTACCTGGCGCTGACGGCGGTGACGCTCGCGCTGGCCATGCCCGCGCGCTACGACGACGTCGCGCTGGTGGCGGCATGGACGGTGACGGGGCTCGTGGCGGGCCTGGCCGCGCGTGGGGTGGAGTCCCCGGTGCTGCGGGGCGTGGGCGTGCTCATCCTCTACGTGGCGCTGGGCGCGTGTGAATGGGAGACGCCGGGCCGCCTGACGTTGCTCATCGGGCTGGTGGTGGCATTCGTGCTGGTGGAGCGCGGCGGGACGGTGCGCGTCGCGGGCATGCCTGAGCCCGAGGCCCGGACGGCCTTCACCGCCATCTGCGCGGCGGGCGCGGGGCTGTCGCTGGTGGCGCTGGTGGGCGCGCGGATGCCCCAGGGGCTCGTCACGTTGGGCTGGGTCATCGCCGCCTTCCTCCTCTTCGGCGTGGGCTTCGCGGTGCGCGAGCGCTGGTACCGGCTGGCCGCGTTGGCGGTGCTGGGGCTCGCCCTGGGGCGGCTGGTGCTGGTGGACGTGGCGAAGCTGCCGCCGGATCAGCGCGTGGTCACCTTCATCCTGCTGGGCGTCATGCTGCTGCTCGTCTCATACACATACACGCGGCTGCGCGACCGGCGCGGGTGAAGACAGACACCCACTCGCGCTAAACACGCTATTCCGTCATGATGGCGAAATGCGCCGGTCTCAACTCAATGCGTTTTTGGCCGCCGTTCACCCGCGAGTGCTGAGCCTGATGGCCTTGGGCGTCATCGCGACCCAGGCGGGCTGTGCGTCCCGCCCCGAGTCCGAGCAGGACAACCTGGAGAGCACCACCGCCGCGGTCAACAGCGGCAACATCCTCTTCGTGGGCAACAGCTTCACGCATGGCAACGAGGAGCCGGCCTATTCGTACAACAAGTCCGCCGTCACCGACACGAATGGCTCCGGCCAGGGCGGCATCCCGGGCATTTTCAAGAAGCTGACCACGCAGGCCGGATTCACGTTCAACGTGAGCCTGGAGACGGCCAGCGGCCAGACGCTCCGGTGGCACCACACGAACCGGGCCTCCACCATCGGTCAGGCGACGTGGAACACCGTCGTGCTCCAGGAGCAGAGCACGACACCGCTGCCCACCTCGCGCGGTGGCTCACCCACGGGCTTCACGGATGCCGCGCGCGACCTGCGCACCCTGGTGCGCGCCGCGAACCCTTCCGCGAACTTGTATCTGTATGAGACGTGGTCGTCGCCCGCGTCCGTGGGCACGCAGGGCTACCCGAGCGGGACCGCGGGGCTCCAGGCGATGCAGACCGACCTGCGCGACGCCTACTTCAAGGCCTACCGAGACCTGGGCTTCACGGGTGTCGCCCGCGTGGGCGATGGCTACATGCGCGCGGTGGACCAGAACCTGGCCGACCCGAATCCCGCGGATGGCATCTCGCCGGGGATGTTCAACCTGTGGAGTGCCCAGGACAGCCGGCACTCCAGCAAGTACGGCAGCTATCTGTCCGCGGCGGTGCTGTTCGCGAAGATCACCCAGGCGGATCCCCGCGGTCTGGCGACGGGCACGGGCAGCGCGGCGGCCGACCTGGGCATCAGCGCGGCCGATGCGGCGAACCTCCACCGCGTCGCCTACGAAATCACCTCGCTGCCGGATCCGGTCGTGAACGCGCCCACGCGACTGCGCGTCACCGGCGCGACCTTCACGGGTTCGGTGACGGCGGGGACGCCGGCCACCGTTACCGGCAACACGCAGCTCGCATCGATCACGACGTCGGAGGGCATGTTCACGAACCTCGTGGGCGCGACGGCCAACGGCATCACGAGCACCAACACGCCGAGTGCCCGGGGCACGGTGCCCGCGAACGCCAGCGCGGCCTCCACCGGGCTGAGCATCCACGACGGCACGAACAACCTGAACACGGGCCACTTCCAGTTCGCCGCGGCGTTCACCACGAAGACGCGCTTCTTCATCATGGACAGCACGCCCACCAACACGACGCTCGGCGACGACGCCACCGTCACGCTGATCAACGCGTCCAATCAGGCCGTGGGCAACTACTCGCTTGCACTGCTTGCGAGCGACTTCACCCCTTCGGCGACGGGCAACACGTCCACGGCGCTCGCGACCATCTCGTACACCAGCGGCGTGGCGAGCCTCACCGGCAACCCGGTGGGCACGGTGCAGTCCAAGCTGGGAGGCGTATCGTTCTCGCTGGCGGACCTGGGCGTGACAGACGTCGCGAGCGTCAGCACCGCCACCGGCCTCCGCATCTCCAGCGCCACGCTGGACCCGAACGTCGTCGGGCTCTACACCGTTCCCTGACGGCGCGGCCTCGGGAGTCAGGCTCATGGAATGGGGCGCCTGGCCCACCCCCCACGCGAAGGACCCGTGCCCCCGGGGACAGGATAACCTTCGCGCCTCCCTGCTTCAGGAGCCCTCATGAGCCTCGCCTACCGCCGACGGAGCACCCTGCACCGGGGCTGCACGCTGAGCTGGTTCGTGGAGGGAGACGGTCCGCCGGTGGTGATGATCCAGGGGGTCGGCGTCGGCGCCACAGGGTGGCGGCCACAGGTGGAAGGCCTGGCCTCCCACTTCCGGTGTCTCTGCCTGGACAACCGGGGCTTCGGCGCCAGCCAGCCGCCAGGCGAGGCGCTCACGGTGGAGCTGATGGCCGACGACGTGCTCGCCTTGATGGACGCGCAGGGATGGAAGAGCGCGCACATCATGGGGCACTCGCTGGGCGGGCTGGTGGCGCTGTACCTCGCGCACCAGGCACGTGAGCGGGTGCGCAGCCTCGCGCTGCTGTGCACGTTCGCGACGGGCGCGGTGCCCACCCGCCTCACGCCAGGCCTGCTGCTCATGGGCCTGCGGACCCAGGTCGGCACGCGGCGCATGCGGCGCCACGCGTTCCTCCGCATGGTGCTGGCACCCGAGGAGCTGGCCCACGCCGACAAGGACGCGCTGGCGGAGCAGCTCGCGGAGCTGTTCGACCATGACCTCGCGGACCAGCCGCCCGTGGCGATGCGCCAGTTCCGAGCCATGCGAAGCGCGGACGCGACTCCGTTCCTCCAGGGGCTGGCGGGCCTGCCGACCCTGGTCGTGAGCGCCACGCACGATCCCATCGCGCCCCCCACCGCCGGGCAGGCCCTGGCGGCGGGAATTCCTGGCGCTCGCTTCGTGGAGCTCCCCCACGCCTCGCACGGCGTGCCCCTGCGCATCCCGGATCGCGTCAACGCGCTCCTGAAGGAGCACCTGGACGCCGCGGAGGGCTCCCGCCAGTCGGCCATGGCGTACCGGTAGAACGCGCCGCTGGCCTAAGCTCGCGCCGTCCTCCCCGCCGCACCCCAGCCCCCCATGAGCCAAGACGCCACGCCCCCTGTCACAGAGAAACACGGTCCGCTCGGACCGCTCGCGCTGTCCCTGTCCGGTGGGGGTTATCGCGCGGCGGCGTTCCACCTGGGGACGCTGCGGTTCCTCGACACCGTGGAACTGCTGTCCGATGTCGTGGGCCTGTCCACGGTGTCCGGTGGAACGCTCACGGGCCTGGCCTGGGTGGTGAGCCAGCTGGACGGCAAGCCGTTCAAGGCGTTTCACGAGACGTTCTCGGCGTATCTGCTTCAGACGAATGTGATTGCGGAGGCCCTGACAGGGCTGACCTCCAACCGCGACCACGGCAGCCATGCCTGGGCCAGCCTCATCCGGTCCGCCGCGGAGGTCTACGCCCGGCCCGACTTCCTGGGCGACCGGCGCTTCGGCGAGGTCCTGGACGCAAGCGGACTCCAGCTCCAGGAGGCCATCTTCAACACCACCGAGTTCCACACCGGCCTGGACTTCCGCTTCCGGCGCAGCAACAACCCGCTCACCGTCCTGGGCAACAACGGCTACCGGATGCCTCGCCCGGTGGCCAGCCACGTCCGGTTGGCGGACATCGCCGCCGCGTCGTCGTGCTTCCCGGGCGGCTTCGAACCGCTGGTGTTCCCGCAGCAGTTCCACTGGCCCCAGGGCTATCCGCTCGCCACCGCGCTGGCGGCGCTGGGCCCGGGCTTCCAGAACGGCCTGCCGCTGATGGACGGCGGCATCTACGACAACCAGGGCATCGACAGCCTGTTGCTCGCGTTCAACCGGGCGGATCCGCCGCCCACGCTCGTCATCTCCGACGTCAGCGTCCAGAGCCCGGAGATGTACAACGTTCCGGAGAACCCGACGAAGCGCGGCTGGGTGACGCTGAACGGCGTCTCCTGGTTGGCCTACGGCCTCTTCTTCCTCACCCTGCTCTCCGCCGCCATCCTCGCGTGGCGCGGGTTCGAGACCGCTCAAGCGGGCGACTGGGAGCCCAAGGATTACTTCCTCTACCTCATCCCCGGCGTGCTGACGGCGTCGGTGGCGACGGCGCTGGTCTGGGTGCGTGCGCGGCTGACGGACGTCATCACGCTGGTGAAGCGGCAGATGGACCTGAACGTCTGGCCGTCATTCAAGAAGCTCACCGTGCCGGAGTTCACGCAGATGCTGGTGCTCCGCGCGACGTCGCTGCTGGCGCTGACGACCAAGGTGTTCATGAAGCGGGTGCGCGGGCTCGTGTTCGGTCAGGTGTATGGGGACTCGCGGTTCAAGGACCGGCGCATCTCCAACCTCATCTCCGCGCTCACGGTGGACCGGCCCAACCTGTTCGCGAAGCACCCGTGGCTCAAGCCCGGTGCGCACCTGGTGGCCATGGGCACGCAGGCCTGTCAGATGCCCACCACACTCTGGTTCACGGACACGGCCCAATTCACCGCGGTGGAGAGCGCGGGCGCGGCCACCCTCTGCTACGTGCTCCTGCGTCACATCGTGGAGCACCACGCCGGACAGTACGAAGCGCAGGGCCAGCCGTTGAATGCCCTGTACGAGCGCCTGCGCCAGGAATGGGCAGTGCTCAACCAGGCCGGTGTGCCGTCGCAGGAGCAGCAAGCCGTGGCGGCCTAGCGGCCCCGGGACTGGCGGACGCCTCGGGTTTCGCGTGCATCGGTGGATGCCATGAGTAGGATTCTGGCAGCCCCAGCCCGGAGACCCGATGACATCCTCCACCGACACGCAGGACCCGTACGAGCGCATCTACCGCGTCTGCGAACAGGTGCCCTCTGGACAGGTGGCCACCTACGGAGACATCGCCACCATCGTCGGCGGGGCCTGTGATGCGCGCACCGTGGGCCATGCGATGGCGGCGCTGGGTTCGCGAGCGTCGACCGTGCCGTGGCAGCGCATCATCAACCGCACGGGAGGCATCAGCACCTCCGGCCACCGCCAGCGCGAGCTGCTGGAGGCCGAGGGCGTCGCCTTCGATGACGCGGGCCACGCGCGCATGGACGCGCACCACTGGAAGGGCCCGAGCGAGGCCTGGGCACGCGCCAACGGCTTCAGTGTGCTGCCGCCCAAGGACGCGCCCGCACCCGACGCGCAGCTCAAGCTCTTCTAGGGCTCACGGAGCGTCCGGGCGACCGGATACGAGCGGAAAGCGCTCGCAGGCTCGCCTGCTTTTCAGAGCGGAATAAAGGCGTCAGCCTCAGGTCCTCGCCCACTGCTTGGACCTCCGAAGAATGTCCTCTCCCCTGCTCCGCTGGGGCCTCGCGCTCCTGATTTGTCTGCTGGCACCCGTCGGGTTCGCGAAGGAAGCCAAGGTCCGCAGGGCCAAGGCGAAGGCACCGCGCCTGGTGCGGATCCACACCGGCCACCGGCTCCACCGCGACGCGGCGTCCGCCTTCGAGCGCATGGCGGAGGAGGCGCGCACGGCGGGGCAGCCCCTTCTCGTCACGAGCGGGTGGCGTTCGTATCAGCAGCAGCGCTTCCTGTGGCGCCGCTACCGCAAGGGACTGGGGCCCAAGGCCGCGCGGCCGGGCCGCTCCAATCACAACCGCGGGCTCGCGGTGGACCTGGTGGTGGGCAGCGAAGAAGCGTCCCCCACGTATGACTGGCTCGCGGGCAACGCGTGCCGCTTCGGCTTCCGCCGCACCGTGGCGTCGGAGCCGTGGCACTGGGAGTACCGGCCCAAGAGCACCTCGGCGCCCGACGACGGCGAGGACTGCATGGGCCGTCCCCTGGACGTGGAGCCCACGCCCGCCGTGGTCCGCCAGGACGCGAGCTAGGCCGCGTGAGGCGGCAGTTCCACGATGAACTTCGCGCCGTGATCCGGCTCGCTCTCGACGCGGATGCTTCCGCCGTGCGCCTCGACGATGCGTCGCGTGATGAAGAGCCCCAAGCCGAGCCCTCCGTAGTTGCGTGAGGAGGCGCGCTCAAAGCGCTCGAAGATGCGTGCCTGGGATTCGAACGGAATGCCCATGCCTTGGTCCTCGACGGTGAGCCGCGCCCGCCCCAAGTGCTTCGCCACCTCCATCCGGATGGGATGACCCGCGCCATACTTCATCGCGTTGGTCAGCAGGTTGAGCATGACCTGCTCCAGCCGCAGCCGATCCCAGCTCCCCCACACCGGCTCCCGGGCCACCAGTTCGAACTCGCAGCCTGCTTTCTGCAGCTGCTCCGCGACGTGGCCTGCCACGTGCCGCGCCACCGCCATCAGGTCCATCTCCTCCAGGTGCAGGTCGATCCGCTTCTCGTTGACGCGGGAGACGTCGAGCAGGTGCTCCGCCAGATGCGACAGCCGCTGGAGCTGGGATTCGAAGACCTCCAGCATCCGCTTCACCCTTTCCGGGGACAGGGGGCGCGCTCCCACGAGCACGGACTCCATCTGCTGCACCCGCAGCCGCATGGAGGTCAGCGGGGTCTTCAGCTCATGGGAGGCAATGGACAGGAATTCATCCCTCGCGCGGATGGACTCCTGCGCCGAGCAATAGAGCTGCGCGTTGTCGATGGAGAAGGCAGCCCGGCGGCCGAGCTCCTCCGTCAAGGCCAGCTCCGCCGGTGAATACGTGCGCCCCGGATCAGGGGAGAGGAGATACAGCACGCCCAGGGTGCGGCCTCGCGCCTGGAGGGGCACGCCGAGCGAAGGCCGGTCCTCGAGCGGCCGCAGGTCCTCCGGCAGCTCGTCGGGATCCCACAGGCCCTGTGACGCTTCGGAGACCTCCGACTCTCCCGTGGCCAGCACCCGGGCTGGACCGTGGAGGGACTCCGGCTCCGGCGGATGGCGTCGCAGGAACTCCCGCACGCTCGCGGCGCGGGCCGGCGAACGGTCCGCCACCGCCACCGGCCGCAGACCCACGCCTTCCGTCCGCACGAAGAAGACACACAGCTCCGCCAGCAGGGGCACGGCCAGCTCGGCGACGCGCTGGAGCGTGGTTTCAGGATCGAGCGAGGCCACCAACTCGCGGCTCGCCTCGGCCAGGAACCGCTGTGACACCTCCATCCGCTTGCGCTCGGTGATGTCGGTGGCGACTCCACAGAGCGCGTAGGCAACCCCATTGGCGTCGAGGAGCGGGAACTTCTGCGTGAGGTGGATGTGGATCCCATCGTCGTGCTGGAGCCGCTCCTCGCGTTGCACGGCGACCCGGCTCTGGAAGATGTCCCGGTTGGCCTCGTGCAGCGTCTCCGCGATGTTCCGGGGAAAGACATCGAAGACCGTCTTGCCGGCGACCTGTTGCCGGGTGCGGTGGAAGAGCCGCTCCCACTCGCGGTTCACGAACAGGAATCGCTCCTGCGTATCCAGGAGGAAGAACACGGTCGGCGCGTTGTCCAGGATGGCGCGCAGCCGCTGCTCGCTCTCCTGCAACGCCTCCTCCGTTCGCTTCCGCTCGGTCACGTCGATCAGCACCGCGAGCGAGCGGACCATCTTCCCGGAGGTGTCCCGCTCCACGATGGCGGACAGCAGGATGTCGATGAACTGCCCGCTCTTCTTCACGAGCTGGTACGGCACGTCCTTGCACACCCCTGTCCTGTAGTACTCGGGCAGGACGACCTCGCGGGCGTACCTCCGGGACTCCGGCGTGAGGAACTCCACCGATTCGCGCCCGAGCACCTCCGCGCGCTCGTAGCCCAGCGTGCTCAACCAGAAATCGCTGACGCTGATGAGCCGCCCGCGTGGATCAATGGATTGCATCATCACGGGCGTGGTGTTGTAGAGCGACCGGTACTTCTCTTCGCCCTCGCGCGCCGCGTCCTCGGCCCGCTTGAAGTCGGTGACGTCGCTGATGACGGAGGCGCCACCGCGCACCTGGCCGGCTCCGTCGCGAACCGGACTGGAGCTGACGTGCAGCCAGGTCCCCGCCGGCCTTGAGGCATTGCGCAGGAAGACCTCCGCGCGGCTGACGGTCTCCCCCCGGAGCGCCTGGCTCATGGGCAGGCGCTCGGACGGATAGAGCGTGACCTGGTCCGGCAGGTAGAGCCCGAAATGCGCCGGCCAGCGGCTGACCGGCTCGTCGGTGGGCCCCATGCCCAGGATGTGTTCCCCCATCGGGTTGATGAACACGAGGTGCTGGTGCTCATCCGCCACCAGCAGCCCCTCGCCCATGCTGGCGAGCACGGCGTCGAGGAGGCTGCTGTACTCCGGTGGCGGGCCACGCGGAGGCGGATGCGCTGGGCTGTCGTGCAGGCGGGCCATGGGACGCGTGGAGGGGACGGAGTCTTCCCTCTTCAACGATGGGGGCTCGCCCGCCCATGTGCCAGACGTCGCCTGCCCGGCGTTACTGGAGGGCTTCCAGCAGGGCCGCCTGAAGCGCCTTCCGGTTCTCGGGGAAGCGCTGGTTGGGATAGGGCCGCGCTCCGCTCAGGAGGGTTTCATACTGCTGGTACATGGGGTCGGAGCGTGCGGGCTCCTGCTGATAGAAGGCGCGGTTGGCCTGGAGCAGGTAGCGAGGCCGGGTGCCCTGGGGGCCGTCTTCACTGAAGGCGATGAGGCTGCGCGTTCCGGGGTCCTGCATGAACGACGTGAAGGCTCGGGCATCCTCCGCGCACGTCCCCGTGCAGTTCGCGTTGAGCACCAGCGCATCCACGAAGACCGCCGGCGCCGAGCCCGCGCCCAGCGGGACCGAGATGACCTCCGGGAGCGGCATGGAGGGCTGTGACTGGAGGATGTAGAACAGGCGCTCGGTGTAGCCCATGAAGCCGTTGGCCTGCTCCTGGGCGAAGGCCACTTCCGCCACCGTGTTGTCCGCGTAGCTGCCATCCAGGCACGGGTTGACGCCCGCTTCGAGCGAGCAGCTGTCGACGACGTCCGCGAACGCGTTCAGGGTCGGTGAGTCGAGCGGCAGCGAGATGGCGCTCGCGAGCGCATCCCCCGGATGCGTGTCCGCCCAGGCATCGATGTACGAGGAAGGCAGCGTCCAGCTCCCATCGAGGTTCGTCGCCAGCGGGCGCTTGCCGGGCGCCGCCTCGCGAAGGATTCGCACGAGCGAGGCGCTGTCCGTCGCGGACCGGATGTTCGTGGTCCGCGAATAGACGACGTTGGTGCAAAGGTAGGTGGGCACGCCGTAGTTCTCACCGCCAATGCGGACAGCCTCCTCCGCCGCCGAATGCACGACGCCCGCTTCCAGCGCGACCGGCTGGATCCACTTCTTCGCCGCGAGCGAGCCGAGGATCAGCGTGTCCACCTCCACCACCTGGGCGGCGCTGGCCTCCGTGCCGAGCAGCTGGTTCAGCGTCCCGCCTTCATCCAGGTCATAGACATCCAGGTTGGCGTCGAAGACGACGTCCAGGTCGATGTCCGGATGGGTCGCTTCGAAGTCGGCCTCCAGCCGCTGCTCCAGGCTGGCGAAGCTGTCCCCCGCGGAGTCGGGGATGTATGGGAACAGGACCGCCTTCAGCGGACGCCTGGGAGTGGGGTCGGGATCGGATGATTCCGAGCAGGCGCTCAGGACCAGGACGGCGGGGCAGATCAGGGCTCTCCAAATCATTGCGGGTGACCTCTCTGAAGGAATGCCCGCTGGCGCGCGAGCGGTCCGGGGCGGGATGATGGCCGGGTGATGCGCGATTCGAAACGGGTGCTGGCGGTAGGGGCGTTCCTGCGGGTCCGTGGGCGCGCTCGTCCTGCTGGCCGCGTCCCACGGCTGGAGCTTCTGGCGGCTCGTCACGGGCCTTTCAAGGCATCCGGAAAGCCCCCCGGCTCTCCCTCCGACGGACGATTAGCACGAACGTGTGTCAATCCACCCAAAGTGGGTATTTCAACAGCGGGCCTCACAGTTCATAAAGACGCTGATCCGTGGTCTCGGACGTTAGACGACCGGAGTCTGCCAGCACCCACGCAGACGCCATCGGGTACGTCTGGCGTGCGCAGGGATCGCGATAGCCTTTGTGCCTCATCTCCCCGGGGGTTTGATGCCGTCGACATTCACGTGGCTGGATCATTCGGAGCACGATCGACGGCGTGTGCTCGAAGCCGTGGACCGCTTCAAGGAGACGGACACCCGGGACGAGCTGGGGCTCGGCGCCATCCGTGACGCCTTCGCGGACCTGCTCTTCCCTGGAACGAGCACCATCCAGACGCGTGCGCGCTACTTCCTCTTCGTGCCCTGGATGTATCGCCAGCTGCATGAGAAGCGGGTGACAGCGGACAAGGTCACGTCCCGCGCTCGCAAGGAGGAGATCCACCTGCGGGACGCGCTGCTCCAGACCGTGGACACCGTGGGCGTCATCGGGAAGGTCGCGGGCGCCGCCCTCAAACGCCTGCCCAGCAACGTGTACTGGCAGGGCCTCAGCGCCTGGAAGATCCGCCTCTATCCGGGCTCGCAACAGGAGTACCACCGCTACTTCGAGCGCCTTCACACGGCGGACGAGGGCGGCCGCGACGACGATGGAGAGTCGCTCGATGGCGGACGAATGGCCCCCTGGCATCTCCACCTTCCCCCGGCCCCGGACACCTTCCCCGAGGGCGCGGATTTCGAGCTGCGTCCCGACGAGGCCCGATACATCGCCGAGCGCATCTGCTTCTCCGCTCCGCGGTCGCTCCTCGCGTTCCTGGTGCTGAGAGGCAAGACAGTGGACGCCGACTATCCCTGGGCCCATCCCCAGTTCGCCGAGTTCCCCTCCCACATCCAGGACCTCCTCCACCATGGCCAGCTGCTCGCGGAGTCCCTCCACGGAGCGGCATTGCTCTACAACCTCATGCTCGCGGAGGAGCTTCCTCCCGGTCCCCACAAGGACGAGCGCACCGAGACCTTCCGTCAGGAGCTGGAGGCCTGGGTGACCGAGCTGCAGCCGCGCGGCGGTGCCATCTCCCGTTGGAACCGCGCGGACTTCTGGTCCCTGGTCCAGAAGCACGCCCGCGTGAGCGGGGCCACCCACCGCTTCGTCGAGCAGTGGCAGGAGTACGCGCCCTGGCAGAGCCTGAACCGCGCCGCCGACGACGTGTCGGTGCGAAGGCTCGTGCGTGACCGCGAGCGCCAGCTGAAGGGAGCCCGTGCACGGCTTGGAAACCCGCGAGCACTCGAACTCTGGAACGGAGCCTCCGGTGTGGGCCGCCTGGACTACCGCTGGCCCAGCGCCACCCGCATCGTGATGGACATCCACGCCGGACTCGGAGGCCGCCATGCTCGCGCCTGACACGCGCAGGGTCTTGCTCGAAGCGCTCAGGCCCCCGGAGGGCTTCCACATCGACCGCGCCCTCGCGACCACCTACACGCTCGACCTGATGGCCATGCTCACCGCGCCGCTGGCCTTCTCCCTGTTCGATGGGATTGGGGGCAAGGCGGACGCGTCGAGCAGCGCGGAGGCCAGCGAACATCTGAACCCGTTCGCCTTGCTGAAAGCGGTCCGCGCCCACGCCGAACGCACGACGGTCTTCTGCCAGAGCACACGCATCTCGGCGCCGCCCAGGTACCAGCGACTCCTCGCCTACCTGGAGGACTCCGTCGTCGAGGTGAACGCCCCGAGCGAAGGCGGCGTCTTCCACCCGAAGATGTGGGCGCTGCGCCTCGTGGGCAGTGAAGGAGAGGTCGCATACCGCGTGCTCTGCCTCTCACGGAACCTCACGTTCGACCCCTCCTGGGATACGGCGCTCGTCCTGGACGGCGACCTGGCGGACCGGCAACGAGCCTTCTCCGCGAACCGCCCGCTGGCGGACTTCTTCCGCGCCCTCCCCTCCCTCGCCGTGCGCCCTCCTCCACAGCGGGTACTGGACGACGTCGCGCGCATCGCCAGCGAATTGGAACGGGTGCGCTTCGAGATTCCGGAGCCCTTCGAGGACCTGCGGTTCCATCCCCTGGGCCTGCCGGGCTACACGCGCCCCCCCCTGGAGACGGCGCCCCGGACGCTCATCGTCTCTCCCTTCGTCACCGCGCCCGCACTCGAGGAGCTCGCGGCGGGCGGAATTCTCGTCTCCCGCTTGGATGAGCTGGCGAAGCTTCCTCCGGAAAGCCTCGCGCCTTTCGAAGTGCACGTGCTGCACGACGGCGCGGAGATGCTGGAGTTCAGCGACGCGGGGGAGACGCCCGCTCAAGGAGGCGAGGACTCACCTCCACCCTCTGGACTGCACGCCAAGCTGTTCGTCCAGGACGAGGGCTGGAACGCTCACGTCTGGACGGGATCGGCCAATGCCACGAGCGCGGCGTTCCACCAGAACGTCGAGTTCCTCGTACAGCTGACGGGGAAGAAGAAACAGGTAGGCATTGATGCCCTGCTCGACGGTCGCCAGGGGGAACCCGGCCTGCGCGCCCTGCTCGCATCATGGACTCCGCCGGAAAAGCCCACGGAGGAGGAGCCCTCCGCCAAGGCCCTGGAGGAACGACTGCGCGTCGTCCGCAACCAGCTGGGCCGGGTGACGTGGATCGCCGAAATCACGGAGGGACCCGACGGGTATGCGACGCGCCTGCGCTCCGAGGCCCCGGTCGTGATTCCCGCGGACCTCGCCGTGATCGTCTGGCCCATCTCGCTTCCCCGGGACACCTTCGCGCGCCCCCTGGAGTCGCATGCGGGACACGCGGGCGTGGACTTCGCGGCACGCAGCTTCGAAGCGCTCACGGCCTTCTTCGCGTTCTCCCTGACCACCACCGTGGGGGAACAGCGGGCCGAAGCGGTCTTCGTCGTCACCGCGATCCTCCAGAACGCCCCCGCGAACCGCGCCGCGCGAATCCTCCAGTCGATGCTCGATGATCCCGCCAAGGTGCTCCGGTTCCTGAGGATGCTGCTGGCCTCGGACCCGTTGGACATCCTGGAGGGCCTGGCGGGACTGGAGATGACGGGAGCCGACCCAGCCGGACCCCGCGCTGGCGCTGGCGCGGAGGTGCCGCTCCTCGAAGCCATGGTCCGGACGTTGGACCGGGATCCGTCGCGCCTGGATGCCATCCATCAAGTAGTGCAGGACCTCCTCTCGACCGAGGAAGGGCGGCGGCTGTTGCCGGACGGCTTCCTCGCTGCATGGGAGCCCCTCTGGGCGGCGCGGAAGTTCCTGACGGGGGAGGTGGCAGCGTGAGTCGCTCATCGGAGACGGAGATCCTGGCCAGCGCGGAGCGCGCGCTGCGCGGCCTGAAGGACTTCCAACGGGAGACGGTCGACTACGTCTTCGAGCGCCTCTTCTTCCCGGATGGTTCCGGCCGCTTCCTTGTCGCTGACGAGGTGGGACTGGGAAAGACGATGATCGCCAAGGGGGTGATCGCGCGGACCGTCCAGCATCTCCGCGGCCGGGTGGACCGACTGGATGTCGTCTACATCTGCTCCAACGCGGACATCGCACGCCAGAACGTCAGCCGCCTCAAGCTCGAGGGGGAACACGTCACGCTCGCCTCCCGCCTGACATTGCTCCCCAAGGCGGCCCAGCGACTCAAGGACTCACCGTCCCGCGTCAACTTCATCTCCTTCACGCCAGCGACGTCGTTCGACCTGGGTGGAGGACTGGGGCATGTGGAGGAACGCCTCCTGCTCCACGCCATGCTGAGTGAGTTGTGGGGGCTGGGCACCAGCGCGACCGCGATGAACGTGCTCCAGGGAGGCGTGGACAGCGAGCGCTTCCGTGAGCGCGTCCGAAGCACCCGGCTCGCGGACTTCGACCCGACGGGAGACAGCACCCGCTATTTCGCGAAGGAACTCGACAAGCGCGCGGCAGAGGCCCGGCAACGAGGTGAACCGGACCTGCGTACGCGCTTCGACGAGCTCCGCCAGGCGTACTCCACCTCCAGGAGCCAGCCGGACGTCGCTACGTCCCGGTTGCGCTCCCGGCTGGTGGGAGAGCTGCGCTCGGCGCTCGCATCCAGCTGTGTGGCGACGCTGGAGCCCGACCTCGTCGTCCTCGACGAGTTCCAACGCTTCAGCCATCTGCTCGATGGGCAGGATGAAGCCAGCGAGCTGGCGCGCGCGCTATTCGACTTCGAGGGCGTGCGGACCCTGCTGCTCTCCGCGACTCCGTACAAGATGTACACGACCGCCAGCGAGGCAGGCGGTGAGGACCATTATCAGGACTTCGCCCGGACGCTCCGCTTCCTCGAACGGAAGCTGGAGGGAGCTGGCGACATCGACAAGCTCTTCCAGCAATACAGGCAGGGCCTCATGGCGCTGGGAGACGCGGAGCGGCGAAGCGAACTCGAGGCCGTCCGCGGGAAGCTGGAAGATCGGCTGCGGCAGGTGATGGTGCGGACCGAACGGCTGGCCTCCACGCCCGACCGCAACGGAATGCTCAAGGCGGTGACCCCATCCACCGCGAAGCTGACGCGCGACGACGCGCTGGGATACCTCGCACTCCAGAAGGTCGCCCGGCTGTGCGCTCACCACGACACGCTCGAGTACTGGAAGAGTGCCCCGTACGCGTTGAGCTATATGGACGAGGGATACAAGCTCAAGCGCACGCTCCTCGAGCGGAGCGAGGACGGTCAGGCGCGACTCGATCTGGCCCGGGCGCTGACGGCCCCTGGCAACCTCCGGCTCCCCTGGGCCGCGATCGAGCGCTACGCGGAGATCGACCTGGGCAATGCTCGGATGCGAGAGCTCGTGGCTCAGACCCTCGGGCGCGGGGCGCACCGCCTGCTCTGGCTTCAGCCCTCGCTCGCCTACTACCGGCTTCGCGGTCCCTGGGCCGAGCCGGGCACGAGTGATGTCGGCAAGCGACTCGTCTTCTCCTCCTGGAAGTTCGCGCCCAGGGCCATCGCGGCCCTGTTGAGCTACGAGGCCGAGCGGCGGATGTACGGGCGCGAGGAGCGCGACGGCTACTCCTCCGAGCGACGGCGCCGCAGGGGTGCGGCCCTGCGCTTCCAGGTGACGGATGGGCGCCCGACGGGCATGCCCATCCTGGCCCTGCTCTATCCCAGCGTCTTCCTCGCTCGCGCCTGCGACCCGGTGCGCTTCGCGGCGGAGTCGTATCGTGACGGTGCGCCGGAAGAGGGGCTCGTCGAGCTCGACGAGGTGCTCGCGGCGGCCCGCATGCAGCTCGAGGTCGCCTTGAGGCGGCTGCCATCCGGTCCGAAGGAAGGACGCGTGGACGAGCGGTGGTACTGGGCTGCGCCTCTCCTCCTGGATCGAGCCATCGAGCCGGTCACCACCGCGCAGTGGTTCGACCGTGCGGACCTGCCAGAGCTGTGGATGGGGACGAACGACCCGGAGCAGGCGGAGCATTCGTGGCACGCCCACGTGGAGGTCGCGAGGGAGATGTTGCGTGGCGAGGGGGAGCCCTTGGGGCGCCGGCCTGACGACCTCGTGGACGTCCTCGCGGAGATGGCGATCGCGGCACCAGGCGTCACGCTCCTCAGGTCGATGCTTCGTGTCCTCGAGCTTCGCACCGATGCGCTGACCGACACGGAGGGCATGCGCATCCGGGATGCCGCGGCAATGGCGGCCTGGGCGTTCCGGGCCCTGTTCAACCAGCCGGAGTTCGCGGAGATGCTGCACCGCGAGGTCGCCGAGCCCAAGGACCTGCCCTACTGGAGGGCCGTGCTCCGCTACGCAGTGGACGGCTGCCTGCAGGCCGTGCTGGACGAGTATGCGCACGTGCTCCGAGACCATCTTGGACTGCACACCGGGAGCGCCGCGGAGCGGGTGCATGAGATCGCGGAGAACATCGCGGAGGCGTTGTCCCTGCGCACCGCGAGCCTGACCACCTACGACGTGGAGCCGAGCGAGGGCGGACGGACGGTCCAACAGAAGGACCACCGCATGCGCTGCCACTTCGCCTTGAGGTTCGGAGACGAGAAGTCCGACGATGGGCAGGTGGCCACCCGCGCGGACTCCGTGCGAAAGGCGTTCAACTCTCCATTCTGGCCCTTCGTGGTGGCAACCACCTCAGTGGGACAAGAGGGCCTGGACTTCCACGCGTACTGCCATGCGGTGGTGCATTGGAATCTGCCTGGCAACCCGGTGGACCTGGAGCAGCGAGAGGGCCGGGTCCACCGGTACAAGGGACATGCTATTCGAAAGAACGTGGCGCGGGTCCACGGGCTGGAGGCCCTCAACGCCGCGGCGACGGACGTCTGGGAAGTGATGTTCGAGAAGGCACGCCAGGCACGTCCGGAGGGAGCGACCGACATCGTTCCGTACTGGGTATACCCCGTGGACGATGGCGCGCGGATTGAGCGGCATGTCCTGGCGCTCCCGCTGAGCCGCGAGTTCGAGCGGGCGGAGCGCTTGTCCAGGTCACTCGCCATCTACCGAATGGCCTTTGGTCAGCCACGGCAAGACGACCTCATCAACTATCTGGTCGAGACCGTGGATCCCCAGGTCCTGGAACATGCGCTCGCCGCGACACGCATCGACCTGTCGCCCTTCGCGGCGGAAGTCGCATCCTCGGCGGCCTCGACCTGAGGCATCGGTGCCGCTGATCGGATCGCTTCACCGCGCGAGGAACGCGCGCATCTCGGAGACGACCTCCGCCTGTCGCGGAAGCCAGAGGTAGTGCCCCGCGCCCTGGAGCGTCACGAGCTTCCAGTTCGGCAGGCTCTTCAGCAGGGCGTCCTGGGCGGCCTCGTGCTGGCTCAGCTCCGGAAGGAACGCGCGGGCCCGCTCGCGCAGTTCGGCGGGGACGTTCTCCGCCTGGGACAGAAACGCCACCCACCCCGCGAAGGCCTGGTCGTCGGAGATGGCCAGCACCGGGCCTCGCAGCTTCGCGTAGTCCGGCAAGGCCGCGCCCCGGATGCACTGCTCCGTGGCCTCCGGCAAGCGGTGGTAGCGCAGGTACGCGCCCGTGCCAGCGTCGAACTCATACGCCTGATCAATCTCATGCGGAGGGAACGGTCCGCCCAGGTCGCGCGCCAGCAGCGCCGTCACCGCTTCACGTGACGGCTGCCCGTCGAGCACGGTGAACGGCAGCGGCGGCAACGGGCCAGGCTTCAGGAACTCGGCGATCTCCCCCTTGTTGTCGATGGCGTCCAGGAAGATGAGCGCCTCCACTCGCTCTGGATGATTCAGCCCCATCCAGTTCAGCTCATCCCCCGCGAGCGAATGCCCCACCAGCGTCGCCTTCGCGAGCCCCAGGCCCTCCATCGCGGCCAGCACGTCGTGCCCCAAGGTCGCGCTGTCGTAACCCGTGGCCGGCCAGCTCGACGCGCCGAAGCCGCGCCGGGTGAAGGCATAGACGTGGTGCGTAGCGATGAACTCCGGCGCCAGCACGTCGAAGACATGGGCCGTGCTGCCCATGCCCGGCAGGAACACCAGCGCCGGCCCCTTGCCGCCGTAGTCGAGCACCTCCAGCTCGACCTCCGGGGCCACCCGCACCCGGCTCACCTGGTGCAGTGGGTCCGCCGTGCCGCCAGGCGGCGGTGACGGCGTGGTCGCACAGGCGGAGAGCAACAACACCCACGACAGACGAAGCCAGGACGTTCGCATGGGCGGAAACCTTTGCATGCCCCACCGCGACAACGGAACGGGCTCAAGCCTGCAAATCAGGCCCAGCTCGACTTCAGCGTAATTTTCCAACCCTCGCTGAATCCCCCCTGGAGACAGATGATTCGCTCGAACTGGATGACGTGGTCCCCTGCCCTGCTGGTGTCCGCGGGCCTGATGCTGGCCGCGTGCGGTGGCCCGGAACTGGAAGCTCCTGGGATGGACGTGTCTGCCATTGGCACGGTGGAGGGCGAAGCGAACTCGCCCATCTACGATCGGGCGCGCGCGTACGCCGCCGCCAATCCCAAGCGCGACGGTGGTTCGTGGAACCAGTGGTGCGGTTCGCTGATGGTCCGCTTCGGGCAGCTTCCGGACTCCGCCGTACGCCCCACGGCCATCGAGGCCTACCGCGCTTCGCGCATCGTCTCCACGGACGCGTCCAAGGCGCTGACGGGGGCCTTCCACTGGTGGGACATCGGTTCCGCGGGCCACGTGGGCGCGGACCTGAACGGCGGCGGCGGCACGGTGTTCATGGCCACGTACAACCTCTCCCAGTCGTGGGGGGATGCGATTGGCGTCAACAGCGTCTCCGGCTACTCGTCGAAGACGGGCGCGCGCTACCTGGGCTGGTCCATGGACTACGCGGGCGGGAAGATCGCCGGCGGCGGCCAGTCTCCGGGCGGCGGTTCGAGCAGCCTGCCGCAGACCACCACCGAGTTCGACGGCATCCCGGGTGAAATCTATTACAAGCGCATCCAGACGGTGGGCAAGCGCGACTACGGCTACACGGGCCCCATCGACGGCGTGACCGGGCCGAACACGGAGAAGATCCGCGTGCGCATCACCGCGCGAGAACTGAACCGGCGCGGCGGCCCTCGCACCTCCTCCGAGGACGATGGCATCCCCGGCTCCATCTACTGGACCCGCGTGCAGACGGTGGGCCGGTCCTTCGGCTACACCGGCCCCATTGACGGCCTCCCCGGCGCGAACACGTACAAGGCCGAGCACATGATCTGCGCGTACGCCGTGAACCGCGCGTTCTGATGTCGCCCGGTGCCCCACGGCGCGGTGCGTGATCCGCGCCGTGGAAAGCCTTGCCCCCTCTTCTCCCCGGTCGCCATTCGCGGCGGCCTCGGGGTAGCCTGCGGGCCTCTCCACGGAAGAGGGGGCCCATGAGAGTCGTGTCGTCCATCCTGGAATCCGTCACCGTTCACGCCGAGGGCGCGCTGTGCACGCGCGCGTTCGTGCTCTCGCCCGAGGACGGTCACCTGCCCGGCCAGGTCCGCATCGACGGCCTGCCGTTGTCCCTGCGCACGGGTTCGCTGCGCGCCCGGGTGGTGGAGGGGCCTTCGGACCTCCTCGTCCGCGACCTCAAGCCCACGTTCGATGTGCGGATGCCGCCAGAGTCGGCGCTGCCCGCGGAGCAGCACGCGCTCGAAGCGGCGGAGGCCATCCTGGCGGCCGTGCATGGCCGGCTGGAGCGGGTTCGCGCGGAGATCTCGGCGCTGCGCGGCCTGACGCCCACCTGGCCGGCCCCGCGCAAGGGCCACCTCCCGCGCGAGGCACCGCTGTCCTCGATGCTGTCCCTCACCGGCTTCGTGGACTCGGAGCTGGCGGAGCTGCAGGCCCAGGAGCTGGACCTGGCGCGCCAGCACCGCGACGCCACGAACGAGCTGGAGCTGCGCCGTCGCCGCGTCCAGGAGCTGTCCTCCGCGAAGAGCGTGGACCGGACCCGGCTGTTCCGCGCGGCGCTGCTGACGCTGTCCGGCCCCATCGCCGCGAACGCGGACGCGCGGCTGGTGCTGGAGTACGCGGTGGCCGGCGCGCGCTGGGTGCCCACCTATGACCTGCGCCTGCCGCGCACGCTGGAGGAAGGCACGCTGCGAATGCGCGCCGCCGTCGTCCAGCGGACCGGCGAGGACTGGAGCGGCGTGCGTCTGGCGGTCTCCACCGCGAGCCTGGAGCGGCGCGCGGAGGTGCCCGAGCTGAAGTCGCTGCGCATCGGCCGCAGCCAGCCGGCCCCCGCGCGCTCGGGGTGGCGTGAACCCGCGCCGGGCCTGGAGGAGCTGTTCGCGGGTTACGACACCCTGCACGTCGCCCGCCCGGAGCCGGTCCTTCCCAAGCCTCAGCCGCGGCCCATGCCGGTCATGCCTGAAGGCGCCTACGAGCAGGAGAAGAGCTACAAGGAGGAGTCGGCCTCGTACGGAGGCGCGCCCGGAGCGGCGCCCAGCATGTCCGCGCCTCCTCCGCCGGCGCCCATGGCGCCGGCACCGAAGTCCTCGGGGGCTTTTCTGGGAGCGGTTCGTCCCTCGGCGTCCCGCAGCGTCACCGGCGCCGTCCCGGCACAGAGCATGCCCGCACCCCGCGGCGGTGGCGGCATGGATCGCATGCGCAACAAGAAGCGCGCGGTCGCGGAGGACGACTTCGATGGCGCCCCGATGGAGGACATGTCGATGGACGAAGGCGAGGGCGGCGGCGGCGATGAACTCCGGAGCGCGGTGGGCCTGGAGCCGGCGGACCGTCTGTTCGACTACGACTCGCTGACGCTGGCCTCCGCGGCCTCCCAGGCGCAGCGCGGCCGGTTGCGTCCCCGCTCCGCGCTCGTCTCCCAGGCGATGCTGTCCATCACGTCGGTGAACGTGCAGGTAGAGGTGGTGCGCCTGGAGGCCCAGGCCTTCGTCATCGCCGAGTCCGTGAACAGCGTGGCGCCCCCCACCTGGGCCGTGCCGCCACACGACTCCGCCCGCCACTTCGATGCGCGCTTCGACTCGGACGCCGTCGCGGACGTGCCGTCCGATGGCGCGTGGCACACCGTGCCCATGCTGACGGTGCCTCTGGTGCTCCAGGCCGAATACGTGTGCGTGCCCTCCGTGGAGCCGCGCGTCTTCCGCACGGTGCGCCTGGACAACGCCTCGCCGCATCCGCTGCTCGCGGGGCCGGTGGACGTGACGCTCGGCGACGAGTTCCTGATGACGTCGCCCATGCCCACGCTGGGGCCGGGCGAGACGCAGCGGCTGGGCCTGGGCGTGGAGGAGGCGCTCCAGGTGGCGCGCAACACCCGCTTCGACGAGGCCACGGGCGGCATGTTCGGCAACAGCACGGTGCTCACGCACCACGTCTCCGTGGAGGTGGCCAACCACCTCTCCCGCGCCGCGAACATCGCCATCTCCGAGCGGATCAGCGCGATCCCCGAATCCCAGAAGGACATCAAGGTGGAGGAGGCGGAGGTGGCACCGCCCTGGCAGAAGGCCACGCCGCTGCCGGGTGAAGAGGCGGTGGAGGGCGAGCGGGTGTGGCGCGTGAGCGTCCCCGCTGGAGAGAAGCGTTCGATGAAGGCGACGTGGGTCGTGAAGCTGCCCGCCAGCAAGATGCTGAACGGCGGGAACCGGAGGACGTGATGCGCACTTCCATTCTGTTGCCCCTGATCAAGGTGACGGTCCTGGAGGACCGGGCGCTCGTCGAGCGCAGCGGCACGGTGACGCTGCCGCCGGGCCCCTGCCGTCTCGTGGTGGACGGGCTGCCGGCGGTGGCGGTGGACCGCTCGCTCCAGGCGAAGCTCACCGGCGGCATGGTGACCCAGGCCAGCCTGCGCCGTTCCATGCGCGCGGTGCTGCCCGAAGCGCTGCGCGAGCACCACTCGGAGCTGGCCCGCCGCGCCTTCGAACGCGAGCAGGTGTTGGCGCGCGCCCAGGCGGAGGTGCGGCGCCTGGAGGCGAAGCACGGCCTGCTGGAGACCGCGCGCCGGGACATCCTCCGTTCCATCTCCGAGCGCACCGGAGCCGGTGAAGCGGATCCTGCGCGATGGAAGGAACAGCTCGCGACGGTCCGCCAGGAGCAGACCGCTGCCGACGATCACCTGCGGCAGGCCCGCCGTGAGCTGGGGCGCCTGGAGCGGCAGCACATCCAGGAGTCCCGCGACGTGCTGTCCCGCACGGAGATGCCGGAGCCCAGGCTGGACGTGCGCGCCGAGCTGGACGTGAGTCACGCCGCGGGCGGTGAAGCGACGTTGACGCTCAGCTACCTGGTGCCGTGCGCCGCGTGGCGGCCGGCCTACCGCGCGGTGTTGGGTCTCGCGGAGGCGGCGTCCTCGGTGAAGTTGGAGTGCGAGGCCGTGGTCTGGCAGAACACCGGCGAAGCGTGGAAGGACGTGACGCTGGCCTTCTCCACGGCGCGGCCCACGCTGGGCGCCACGCCGCCCCGGCTCACGGAGGACTGGCTCTTCCTGCGGGAGAAGACGTCGCGCGAGAAGCAGGTGGTGGACGTCTCCATGCGCGAGGAGTCCCTCCAGGAGACGGGCGAAGCGGGAGCGACGAAGGCGGCGGACGCGCTGCCCGGCATGGACGACGGCGGCGAAGCGGTGACGCTGTCCGCGCCGCACAAGGCCACGGTGCCGTCGGACGGCGAGGCGCACCGCGTGGCGCTGTTCGCGTTCACGTCGCCGGCCACGTCGGAGCTGGTGGCCTGCCCGGAGCAGTCACCGCTGGTGCACCGCGTGGCGAAGTTCGACAACACGGGGCCGGCGGTGTTGCTCGCGGGGCCGGTGGACCTGGTGCGCAACAGCGGCTACGTGGGCCGCGCGCAGCTGAAGTTCGCGGGCCGGGGCGAGCGCGTGAAGCTGGGCTTCGGCAGCGAGGACTCGCTGCGCGTGTCGCGGCAGGTGGACGTGGGCGAGGAGGTCGCTCGCATCACCGGCCGGCGCACGCGCACGGAGAAAGTGAAGCTGTTCATCTCCAACATGGGCGCCAAGCCCACGGCGCTCGCGGTGGAGGAGCGCATGCCGGTGTCGGAGGTGGAGGCCGTGGAGGTGGCGCTGCTCAAGGACGCCTCGAAGCCCGCGCCCACGAAGGTGAGCGCCGAGGGCATCGTGCGCTTCGAGCTGAACGTGCCAGCGCGCTCCCGGCAGACGGTGGACTTCGGCTTCACGGTGGCCCGCGCCGCGAAGGTCGCGGGCCTGTAGGGAATCGCCACGCCATGCCCTTCGCGACGAAGTCCGGCCGCCGCATCCACTACGAGGTCCAGGGCCACGGCCCTCCCCTGCTGCTCCTGCACGGCCTGCTCCAGTTGGGCTCGCACTGGTCGCTCAAGGGGTACCTGCCCGCGCTGACGGATGCGTACACGGTGGTGACGTTCGACTCGCTGGGGCATGGCCAGAGCGACACGCCGCACGACCTGGAGGCCTACGCGCTGAAGCATCGCGTGGAGGACGCGCTGTCGGTGCTCGACACGCTCTCCATCGACCGGGCCCACGCGTGGGGCTACTCGATGGGCGGATGGACGGTGTGTGGCCTGGCGTCCTTCGCGCCGGAGCGGCTGGCCTCGTACGTGGTGGGCGGATGGGACCCGGTGGTGGGATTGCCCGTGGCCTACGCGGCCATGGAGAAGCAGCTCAAGCCCGGTACCCGCGTGGACTGGTTCCAGGTGCTCCTGCTGGGAGCACGGCGCGCGCCGGAGCTGGCGGCGGCCATCGACGTGGGAGACCTGGACGCGCTCCGGCTGTGCATGAAGGCCTGTGAGACCTCGGCGGGCCTGGATGAGGCACTGGTGCAATCCGGCAAGCCAGGGCTGCTGTACTGCGGCGTGACGGACCCGTACCACGACTCCATGAGGGCCGTAGCGGAGCGGGCCGGCGCGGCGTTCGCGACCATCGAGCATGCCGACCACGGCGGCGCCTGGGCGAAGGCGCCCAAGGTGCTGCCCCACGTCCTGCCGTTCCTCGCCTCCTTCACACGGCCCTGATCAATTCGCGGATTGGATGGCGATCACCCGGACGTCGAAGTCCTTGCACCCGGCGTCCTTGCAGATGCCGTTGAGCCACGCTTCGCCCTGGCCGAACATCACGCCGTCGGCGTTGACGAAGAGGTCCACGTAGCGCTGCCGGGTGATGACGTTGGCGATGGCCGGCGTGACGATGACGTCGTAGTGCCTCACGAACGCCGCGGCGTCGGGCAGCTTCACCTTCCTGCCGCCCACGTTCGCGGTGAAGGGATACGCCACCAGGGCCGCGACCGCCTTCGCGTCGTGCGCGGCCACCGCTTTCTGGAACGCCGCGAAGGCCTGTTCGTACTTCGCGGGTTCTCCGAGGACGCTCTGGATGCGGGCGTTGACGTCTCCGGTTCCGGCATCCGGCGTACCGGTGACGACATTGGGAGCGACTGGCGGCGCGGTGGCTGCCGGTGTTTCAGCGCGTTGACAGGGAGCCGCTGACACAAGAACAAGGGCGGCAAGCCGCGTGGGCTTCGTCTGCATGAGTTCCCCCCGCCAGGGCAGGCTGCTCGCTCTCCTGGCAAAGACAAACTCTATAGAGCCCGATACGTCTCAGCTCACGCCTTGGACCAGCGTCCATAGCTGGCGTCTCGCGGCCGACTGCGGGACTCGCCGGAATAGTGCATCACGGACAAAGCGCGCGGCTCGATTCTCCCACTGGGCCACACGTCCCACCTGATGTGAGCGCACGACCAGCGCGTTGGCACGTTCCACCCGGCGGGATTCGTATGCACGCAGTGCGTCCTCCACGCTGCCCGGCGCCGCGAGACATTCCCCCAGCACCACGCCATCCTCGATGGCCTGACAGCCGCCCTGCCCCAGGTTCGGTGTCATGGGATGCGCGGCGTCACCCAACAGCGTCACCCTGCCCCGGCTCCAGCGAGAGACCGGCGGACGGTCGTGGATGTCCGTGCGCAGGACGCGCTCGGGTGGCGTCGCCGCGAGCAGCTTCGCGATGGGCGCGTGCCATCCGGCGAAGCGCTCCTGGAGGACGGCGAGCGTCTGACCCGGCGCATCCTCCGCCCCCGCGGGCGCGTTCAGCGTGGTGTACCAGTACACCTCGCCATGGCCGATGGGCACGATGCCGAAGCGGGCCCCGGGTCCCCACGTCTCGGTGAACTGGCCCGCCTCCACGAGGTCCGCCCCCGGGCAGACACCGCGCCAGCTGGTGTAGCCGGAGTAGCGCGTGGGCTGCGCGCCCAGCAGGCCGGTCCGCACGGCGGAGCGCAGGCCATCCGCGCCCACCAGGACGTCGCCGGTGACGGTCTCGCCCGTGGAAAGCGTCACCGTGACGCGGGCGCCGTCATCCTCGAAGCCCGTCGCGCTGACACCCAGCCGCACGGCCTCCTCCGGGCCCGCGTGGGCGCGAAGGACCGCCTGGAGGCGCGCGCGATGGACGGCAACCATGGGGATGTCCAACTCCTCCTGGAGCGAGCGCACGTCGATGGCGGTGATACGAGCGCCCGTCGAATCGAGGATGAGGGTCCGCTCGGCGCGTTCGCCCTCCGCGACCACCGCGTCACACAAGCCGATGCGGCGCAGCGCGACCGCGGCGTTCATCTGCACGATGATGCCCGCGCCCACCGGGCGCAGCGCGTCTGCGCGTTCGAACACCGTGGCGCGAAGGCCCGCGCGCTGGAGGGCACAGGCTAGCGTGAGGCCTCCAATGCCTGCTCCGGCGATGAGGACGTGGCGGGTGGATGCGGACGTCATGGCGGCCTCCGGTCATGCCGGCGCCACGGGTCAACCGAACCAGCGGCCGGCGTCAGGAGCAAAGACTCGCACGCGTTCGAGCAGCGACGCCGGCAGACGGGCCTGGAGCGTCGCGTGGACCTGCGCGGGGCTGTAAGCCTGACTGAAGTGCATCAGGACCAGGGCCTCGTTCTGGAAGCGGTCCGCCATGGAGGCGATCTCCTCCAGGTGGATGTGGGCCCGCTCTTGCGCGTCGCGCACGGTGCGCTCCGCGTCGATGAACGTGCATTCGAGGATGAGCACGCGGCTGTCGAACAGGGACGGCTGGCGCTCCAGCACGTTGGAGAGGGTATCCGTGCAGTAGGCCAGCTCCAGGCGTTCGACTTCATCGAACAGCGGCTCACCGGCCTGGCGACGGCGGCCAATCTCCGCCGGAGGCAGCTCGCGGAACTCCGGCTTGAGCTTCGCGACACGGCGCAGGAACTGGTAGCCCAGCGACGGCACGGGATGGTGCGTGCGAAAGGCGCGAACCCACACGTCCTGCTGCACCTTCACGGTGTCGCCGGGTCGCAGGGGAACGGTGCGGACCTCCGACTTCATCCGGTGCAGGCGCCCCAGGGCCGCGAGCGCCTCCTGCACGGGCTCTTCAATCTCCGCCGGCAGATAGACGAACGGAGGCCCCTTGCCCACGAGCGCGCGGATGCCCAGCAGCGAGCCCAACGCGCTCGCATGGTCCGCATGCCCGTGGCTGAGGAAGATGCGGTCCGTGGTGGCGAAGGAGCGGATGGGGATGCCCGCGTCGAGCAGCACCCCCAGCTCCGGCACCAGGAGCGACGTGTACACGCCGCCCACGGACACGCCGCGCACGGTATAGGGTCCCGCCTGCACCTCGGTCAGCATGCGCGGAAGCCTACGCCGATCAGTTCTTCGCGCGCTCGTACTGGTGCGGCCACAGCACGTCCGCGCGCAGCTCCTTCGCGGCGCGCAGCGGCCAGTACGGATCCCTCAACAGCTCGCGCGCCAGGAAGACGACGTCCGCCTGGCCCGTAGCCAGGATGTGCTCGGCCTGGAACGCGGAGCGGATCATCCCCACCGCGCCCGTGAGCAAGCCTGTCTCCTTGCGCACCTGCTCCGAAAGCTGCGTCTGGTAGCCCGGCCCCACCGGAATCTTCGCGTACGGCACCACGCCGCCGGACGAGCAATCCATCAGGTCCACGCCCTCCTTCGCAACCAGCCGCGCCAGCGCCACGGAGTCCTCCGGCGTCCAGCCGCCCTCCACCCAGTCCGTGGAGGAGATGCGCATGAAGAGCGGCAGCGACTCCGGCCACTTCGCCCGCACGGCGCGCGTCACCTCCAGCGCGAAGCGCGTCCGGTTCTCGAACGTGCCGCCGTACTTGTCCGTCCGCTTGTTCGACAGCGGCGACAGGAACTCGTGCAGCAGGTAGCCGTGCGCCGCGTGCAGCTCGATGACCTGGAACCCCGCGGCCTTCGCCCGCACCGCCGCGTCCGCGAACGCCTGCACGATGCGCTGGATGCCCGCCTCGTCCAGCGCGGTGGGCGCCGGATAGCCCTCATCGAACGCCTCGGTCGTGGGCCCCAGCACCTGCCAGCCGCCATGCTCCGGGTCCACGCGCTTGCCCGCGTCCCACGGACGGGGCGTGGAGGCCTTGCGGCCCGCGTGCGCCAGCTGCACGCCGGACGCGGCGCCGTTCTGGTGCATGAACCGGTTGATGCGCGCCAATTGCTCCACGTGCGCGTCCTTCCACAGCCCCAGGTCCTGCGGCGAGATGCGGCCCTCCGGCTCCACCGCCGTGGCCTCCGTCACCACCAGCCCCGCGCCCCCCACCGCGCGGCTGCCCAGGTGCACCACGTGCCACTCGTTCGCGAAGCCGTCGTCGCTCGAGTACTGGCACATGGGCGAGACGACCACGCGGTTGCGCAGGGTGATGTCCCGCAGCTTCAAGGGGGAGAACAGCTTGCTGCTCATGTCGGATCCTTTCGGGGAAGCGAAGGGGTCTGCTCTGGCAATCCCAGCGCCGTGCGCACCTGGGCCGTGCTCTTGCCCAGCCAGTGCCGGCGCTGGTTCTCCTGCGTCGTGAGGCTGCGCGTCTCCATGCGGTCCACGTAGAGCGTGCCGTCCAGGTGATCCAGCTCGTGTTGGATGATGCGCGCGTACCAGCCGCGCGCGGACACCGACACCGGCTGCCCGTTCTCATCCAGCGCCTCCACCCGCACGCCACGCGCCCGGGCCACCAGCGCCGCGAAGCCGTTCACGCTCAGGCAGCCCTCGTGGAACTCCACTGGCGTAGCGTCCTCCACCACGAGCTTCGGGTTGATCAGCACGTGGAAGGCCACCGGCGAGCGCTCCCGCAGCGCCAGGTCCGCGGGCGCCGCGCCAGCCTGGTACTCGGCGCGGTCCTCGATGACCACCAGCCGCAGGCCCACGCCCACCTGGGGTGCCGCGAGCCCCACGCCGGGCGCGTCCCGCATCGTGTCGCGCATCAGTTGGATGAGCTGCCGCGTCGCTTCGCTGCCGATTTCTTCCGGGGTCAGCTCCCGCGCGCGCTGGCGCAGCACCGGTTCCCCCGCCTGGACGATCTTGAGCACCATGGTGGCCCCACCGTAACAACCGCTCTCCCGCCGCGCCGCAACGCCGTGGGGCCGGCATGGGCCCGGCCGCCCGGCTCCTCACGAAGAGGGCGGCCCCTGGCGTGGAGGGGTACCACTGACGGTAGGCTGTGTCGCACCATGGCTCGCCGCAAGAAGGCCGACGAAACCACCGCGCGCGTGCGCAACCTGCTCGCCCTCGACGCCGCCGGCATCATGCGCCGGCTGGCCGCACGCAGGGAGGACATGTTCCTCCTCTTCTCCCGCCTGCGCAGCCGCGGCCCGCTGGTGGAGACGGTGGCCTCGCGCTACGCGGACGGCGCCTTCGCCCAGCTCATCCACCTGACCGAACAGGAGCAGGCGGTGGTGGACCACTTCTACGGGCGCCTGGACGAGCTGCGCTGGTACTTCACCTACACCGAGGACATGCCCGGCACCGCGCACCAGACGTTCAACTCGCTGCACCGCCGCCTGGAGGAGAGCTACCGCCTCTTCGTGGACACCCTGGGGCTGCCCGTCCAACCCGACGGTGTCCGCGTGGTGAACGCGGAGGCCGTGCGCCAGGAAGCCACGGCCCCGGAGGCCACGCCCGTGGCGCTCGCCCCGCTGCCCCGCCGCCGTCGCGCTCCGCCCGCCTGACGCTAGGCCGCGGAGGCCTCCGCGCGAGCGTCCGCGGCCGACATCCCGGGCGCCGCGGCCTTCACCAGCCGCTTCATGGACGCCTTGCCCACGACGACGTCCACCATCTTCCGCGCGCGCGTCCAGACGCTCTCCTGCACGTACGGGATGCCGTACTTCTCGCAGAGGGCGCGCACATGCGGCTGCGCCTCTCGGTACTTCAGCATCGGCAGGTCCGGCCAGAGGTGGTGCTCGATCTGGTAGTTCAGCCACAGGTGCGCGAAGTCGTTGAGGTCGCCGCCCGTGCGGTAGTTCGCGCTGCCCACCACCTGCTGCACCATGCGCTCCGCCTTGTTCGCGGGCGCGGAGTCGAAGCGGTACAGGTCCTCGCCGGTGTGGTTGGGGCCCACCACGAAGAACGTGTGCAGGTTGGTGACGACGTCCGCCAGCACGGAGTTGCAGAACACGCTGAACGCCGCCCACGGCCCCACCACCAGGAACGCCGCCGGATACAGCCCGAAGAAGACGGTCGCGTACGGCAGGTAGCAGCGCGTGAAGAGCTCCCACAGCTCCGTGCGCGTCAGCGCCCCACCCTCGCGGCGGCCCTTGCGGCGCAGCGAGCCCAGCGTCTCCGGCGCGTAGTAGCTCGCGCGCCAGGTGACGGCCAGCAGCGCCAGTTGCACGTAGCGCAGGGCCAGCGGCCGGCCGGTGTCACGCAGCGAGCCCTCCGCGTTGCGCTCCAGGAGGTCCGGATCCGCGTCCTCGCCGGTGTGCGAGTGGTGCAGCACGTTGTGCTCGAAGACCCACGCCTCCGGCAGCATCCAGTCCAGCCAGTCCACGAACCGGCGGTTCCCCTTCGCGAAGCCCTTGCTGGTGCGCGACGCGGGCATGCCCGGCACGCGGTCATAGCCCCGGTGCCCCACGTGGTGCATGAGCAGCCAGCGCGTGGAGCGGCCCAGGCCCAGCGCCACCGCGGAGAGTGGATTGGGAGCAATCCACGCCGTGGCCACGCCCAGCACCGAAGCCACCTTCCCCCACCACTCCATCTTCCGCAGGTGCGCCTTGTCCGCTTCGCCCAGGTTCGCGTCCAGCTGGGCGCGCAGCGCCTTCAGCTCCGCGTAGAAGCCCTCCACGTCCACGGAGGCCAGGTCGAAGTCAGGGGTGGCGCGGGACATGCGAAGGGACTCCTCGAAAGCGGGACGGGGACCACGGCCGATGCGGGCCGCACGGTAGCCTCCGCCAGCGCTCACGCAAAGCGTCACGTCCCGCTCACCCGCTCGCCGGGCGACGGGGCAGCACCAGCTTCGCGATGAGCACCTGCAGCACGTCACCCTTCTGGTTGCGCGTCTCGCTGCGCACGGTGGCGATGCCCCGGTCCGGCCGCGTGCGGGAAGGGATGATCTCCAGCACCTCGCTCTCGACCTGGAGGATGTCCCCCGGGCGCGTGGGCCGGGGCCAGCGGATCTCCCCGCCCGCCCCCACGATGCCGCCCTTGAAGGGCAGACCGCTCTGGACGTTGAGCTTCATGGTGAGCGCCGCCGTGTGCCAGCCACTCGCCGCCAGCCCTTCGAACAGCGTGTCCTTCGCCGCGGCGTCGTCCAGATGGAAGCCCTGCGGGTCGAACTCCCGCGCGAAGGCGATGATCTGCGCCGCGTCCAGCGCGTGCGTGTCACTGAAGAACTTCTGCCCCACGGACAGGTCGTCCAGGAACAACTCCTGGCGCCCGCCCTCCGCCGTCGATGCCATGCCCGCGTCCCTCCGGGACGGATGCCCGCCCACATTATGAGCATAATCCGTCCATGACCTGGGCGCTCGTCCGGGTGCCACTGTTCTCCAGGTCGCACGGGGGGCCGCCCTCGGGTCGCTCCGGATGCCGAACGTTGAACATCGCGCGCCCGCACCGGCGGACGCTCGTCGAAACAACCAGCGCCCGCGGCCCGTGGAGTATGAGCAGTGCGTGCCTCTCTCCTGCTTCCGCCGTCACCTGTCCGTCCTCGCCGTGGCCCTGACGGGTCTGGCGGCTCCCGTCGCCCACGCCGACGAGGACACGCCCGTGTCCCCCATCGACCGCTCCCAGGTCGGAGAGGTGACGGTGGAGGGCGCGAACAAGACGACGTCCGGGACGGTGCGCTCGTTCGGACAGGTGGGCGTGGGCGACGAGGTGGACAGCGAGGAACTGGAGAAGGTGGAGCGGCGCCTGTTGGCCACCGGCCTCTTCCAGGAGGTCCGTGTCGGCACCGAGCCGATGCCCGACGGGCGCGTGCGGCTGGTGCTGCGCGTGAAGGACAAGGCGTCGTGGGTGGTGGCCCCCACGGTGGCGCTGTCCTCCGCGAACACCGGCGGCGGGCTGCTCTACGCGGAGAACAACCTGGGCGGCCGCGCGAAGAAGTTCGCCGTCGCGGCGCAGGTGAGCACCGGCGAGAGCGGCCTGTACGTGGGCTTCCTGGATCCGATTCTCTTCGGCCTGCCGCAGCTCAAGTTCAGCCTGGAGGGACAGCTGAAGAGCGACCGCGTTGACGAGTACAGCATGGACGCCAGTGAGGACGACCCGGAGATCCTCCGGCGGACGCGCTTCAACTCCGCGTCCATCAGCTCCGAACTGGGCTTCATCCTCTTCGAGCGCGTGCGCGCGGCGGCGAAGTACCGCCTGGCCAGCATCGACGCGAAGACTCCGGATCCGGAGATGCCGGTGACGGTGCCGCCGTTCTCCACCGGCCCTGCCATGCGAGACACGTCGCTGCGCCTCATGGTGGGCCTGGACTCACGCCAGACGCTGCACGCGGTGACGGAGGGGCTCAACCTGGAGGCCTCCTACGAGGTGTCCACCCCGGGCGTGTGGAGCGAGTTCGACTACCGCAAGTTCGGCCTGCTCTATCGCCACGGCATCCGCTTCTTCACGGAGCACAACCTGGTGCTGCGCGGTGAGATGGTGCTGGGCAGGCACCTGCCCTTCCAACAGGAGCTGGTGATGGGCGGCAACACGCTGCGCGGCTTCCAGTACCGGCAGTTCCGCGGAGATAGCCGGCTCACCTTCACGGCCGAGTACCACTTCCCCCTCTTCAAGGTGCAGTCGCTGGCCTTCCGGGGCGTGGCCTTCTCCGACACGGGCGCCATCGCGTGGTGGGATGTGCCCGAGGACGGAAACCTGCGCGACGCCAACGGACGCGTCATCCGCAACTACCTGCGGGAGACCATCACGGGCCAGAACGCCGTCACCGTGGCCCAGGGCGTGGGCGGGGGCCTGCGGCTGTACCTCAACAACGTCGTGCTGCCCCTGTTGGGCGTGGACGTCGCCTACGCCGTCAACTCCGGCCAGGTGCGCTTCTACCTCGTGGCCGGAGTCACGCCCTCCTGAGACGGCGCGCTAGCCGGCGCGGGCAGCGCTCGCGTCCGCGTCCGGCTCAGGCTCCGGAGGCGGCACCACGCCGGGCCACGCCTCCGGCGGCAGGTCCAGGCTGAACGGCGGTGACTCGCCGCGCACCGTCCACCAGAGCGCCTTGTCCGCGCACAGCGCCTGCGCGATGCGGCCGGACGTCGTGCGGACGCGCTCCACGACGGCCTGGTGCTCCTCGGGCGTCTGCGCCTCCAGCATCGCGACGACGTTGTCCCAGACGCGCTGCCGCCAGACGATGAGCATCCGCATCACCGCCCGCTCCATCACGGGGCGGCTGAAGGGCACGCGCAGGAGCAGCCGCGTGGACGCGCACTGGTAGCGCTCCGCGAGCAGGTCCACGCAGTCCGGGATGCACGAGCGGAGGATCTCGTTCACGTGGAAGTAGTCATGCCGGTAGCGCGCCATGCGGCGTGCATCCGCCGGCGGCGACTGGTGGGCGATGTTGTCGTAGACGACCATTCCCAGGTCGTGGTTGATGTGGGCGCTCACGCCCAGCAGCGCGTCCTGGTACGGCTGCGTGAGACCCTGGGCCGGGTAGTGCGTCGCGAAGCGCCACGCCGCGGTGGGCAGCGGCAGGTTCTTCAGCGAGTCCCTGACGGCGATGAGCGCTTCCTCCGCGAAGCGGCCCGTCAGGTGCGACAGCCACTCGGGCTCGAGGAAGCCGCCCGCGTCATCCCGGTTCAGCAGGTGGACGACCTTCCGCGTGACGATGGCGTAGATGTCCAGGAAGATGGCGCGTGAGTCATCCCGCGCGTTCAGCCGGCCGAGGATCTTCTCCAGACCCTCCAGCGCCTCCTCGGCGTTCACTGGATTCCAGAGCACGTCATCCAACCGGATGGGCTCCTGCGCGTCCGGGGACTTCGTCTCGTGGAGGTGAAGCGGCTGGGGGTGTTGCGACCGGTGAGCCGAGGGGGAGGCCGGTGAAACATTCATGGAATGACGCTCCGCGGGGTGGGGGAACGACTTCACATGAAAGCTTATCTGAACCGGCCCTTCCTGTGACGACACCCACCCGGAAGAAATACGGTGTTTCACCAGACCCCCGCGTGTTGACACTCACGCGGGGGCCTTTGTCACATCGATGTCAAACTCAGGGCGTGGTGCCTTCACTCACGGTGCCGCCCGTCCTGCCCAGGACGTACCGGGCGAGCGCGAGGGCGTTGTTCTCGTCGACGAGGGACTCGTAGGTGGGCATCTGCGTGCCGGGCTTGAAGGACTCCGGGTTGCGGATCCACTTCGCCACTTCCTCAGGAGCCTTGCCCTTGGCGCCCTGGAGCTTGGCCTCGTAGGCCTTGCCGGGGGCGTGGCAGGTCGCGCAGCCCAGGGAGCTGAACATCTTCTCCGGGTCGTTGGAGGGCTCCGCCTTGGGGCGGCCACCGGCGGGGGGCGGCACCACCGTGTCGTTGGGCTTCATGGAGCGCAGGAAGGTGTAGATGGCGGTGAGCTCCACGTCGTCCGCGTAGCGGTACTTGGGCATGGGCGCGCGCAGGATGTGGCCTGCGGGCGTCACGCCCGTGCGCATGGCGTGCTTGAACTCATCCAGCGTCCACTTGCCGATGCCGGCCGTCTCACTGATGGTGATGTTGGGCGACAGCATCTTGCCCTCGCCACCCAGCGGCGTCAGGTCGAACTCGAAGCCGCCGCTCAGCACGGTCTCCGGCTTCAGCATCTTCGCCGCGCTGCCCTCGAAGCCCGGCGAGTGGCAGAAGACGCAGTCGTAGACGCTGGCGGACACGTACTGGCCGTACTCCACGGAGTCCGCCGCCTTCGCGGGCACGGGCACCGCTTCCGTGCGGCCCTTGTCGTTGATGCCCATGGCGAAGGAGAACACCATCCGGCCCATGGGGGTCAGCGTGGAGCGCGGCGGCTGGGCCTTCTCCGGCGCGAAGTCCGGGTGACCCGAGCGCATGAACCCGATGACCGCCGCCAGGTCCTTGTCACCCATGTTGGGGAACGCGGGCATGGGGCGCACGTGGTGGCTCTTGTCGATGGCGTTGATCACCATGCGGGCGATCTCCTGGTCCGTCCAGGCGCCCACGCCCTTCTCCGGGTCGGAGGTGATGTTCGCGGAGTAGAACGTGCCCAGCTCCGGCGGGAAGTCGTGCATCTGCACGCCCGTGGGCTTGGTGTTGCCACCGCCCGCGTGACACTCCGCGCACACCGCGCGGAACACCTGCTCACCGCGGGCAATGCCCTCCGGCGAGCTGTCGCGCGTGATGTTGGGCAGCGCGACGTTCTCATACGTCTTGTTGATCTTGTGGGTGGCCACGCCCATGGCGGAACCCGCGCCAATCAGGACCAGGGCGACCAACGCACCAATGGCGATCAGGATCTTCTTCATCATGGGGAACGCTTCTCCGGATGAACGGGGACGGCACACGGCGCTCCGTCTGCTCCACGGGGGAGGAGTGGACAGAGCGCCGGTGTTGGAACGGGTGAGGCGGCTACTGGCCCGGCAGGCAGGTGCTGGGCGGGGGAATCGAAGGCGTCGTCGAGGGCGTCTTGCTGTACATCTGGAGGCCGGCGAACGTCACGCTGCCCGGGGCCACGGGGAGATCCAGCGGCTGGAGCACCCACGGGCGCCCTTCCGGGTCGCTCGTGGTGGAGTCCACCGCTTCGTAGTGGACCACCGGCGGCGGCCCCATCGGCGGCAGCGGCAGCGGCGGGTGGACGACGGCGACGAGGCCCAGGGAGCTGTTGGGCGCCGGCGGCCCCGGCGGGATGAAGAAGCCGCGCGTGGACTGGAACGGCGCCAGCGGCGGCGGCAGCGCGCCCGGGGGTGCCCACTCGATGTTCAGCACGCGGCCCGCGCTGGCCACCACGGTGGTGTTCGCCGCTGGCACGCGGAAGACGGGGAAGCCCGGCCGGTACAGCCAGAACACCGTCACGCCGCCGAAGCGGGCCGGGTTGAGCAGGTCCGCCACCGTGGTGGGCGTGCCCTCGGTGGTCAGGTACTTCGCGACCGCCTCCAGGATGCCCTTGTCGCTCATCTGCAGGGCCTCCAGGCCCACGCAGGCGCTGTGCGCGGGCACCACCGGCCGCACCGTCAGCGTGGGCACGTAGTTGCCCTCCGGCACGGGAGGCAGCGGCGGCAGCGGCGGCCCCGCAGGGGCATTATTGGCCAGCGTGCCGCTCGGCACCCCTGGCAACGCCGACGACAGCACGAAGAACGGCGCGCCCCGGCGCGTGGGCACCTTGTCCAGGGTCCAGACGCCATGGGCGTCCGAAGCAGCGACCACGCCGCTCTCCGCGAGCACCTGGCCCGTGGCGCTGTCCAGCAGGGTGATGGTCGCGTTCTGCACCACCGCGCGCTGCAGGAGCGGGCTGAACTCCGCGTACAGCGGCGGCAGCGGGCACTGCGCGGGCGGCGGCGCGCAGGCCGCCAGGTTGAAGAAGTAGGCCTCCGGGTCCACGGTGAAGCCGTTCAGCCGGGAGGTGAGGCCCCCCGGCTCGCGGTTTTCATACGTGGGGCGCGGCGTGAAGGTCGACGCCGTGGGGTTGTTGGAGGATTCCTGGCAGCCGGCGTTCAGCAGGGCCGCGCCGAGGAGCGTTCCGACGAAGAGAGCTCTTTGCATGGCGGGTTGCTTCCCCTACTTCGCGGGGAGGATGTGGCTGGCGGGAAGCTGATCGCCGCCGTGGCAGGTCTGCGCGCAGTTGCCGAACCGGCTGGGCGTGCCGCGCTGGTTGAAGGCGATCTGGAAGAACTCGTCCCCGTGCTGGGAGATGTGGCACGAGCCGCACAGCGACAGACTGGGACGCTCCGTGCTCTTGCGCGTCAGGTGGCACACGGTGCAGTCCGCGCGGTTCGCCGGGTAGGTGGGCGAGTTCATGTGGATGCGGTGCACCATCTCCTGCGTGCGGCCCACCGTGTCCGTGTCGTAGTGGTGGCAGACCTTGCAGCTCTCGATGTGGTCCACCGACAGGCCGTGGCGCAGGTTGTCCAGCGACAGCACGCCGCGGTGGCACAGCTGGCAGTTGCCCACGTTGCCCGGGTACGTCGTCGGCTCGTCCTGGCCCACCTGGAAGAAGAACGGGTTCAACTTGGCGACGCGCTCGCCCAGGGACGCGCGGTTGAACTTCACCAGCGCCACGTAGGTGCCCGGCTTCGCGTTCGCGGGCAGCGTGAACGTCTGGCGGGTGGGCCACTTGTAGTCGATGAGGCCCGGCGTCAGCCCCGTGAGCGTGGCGTCATCCAGCATCGCGAACGGGAACGGCCGGGCGAAGAACCCGGGCTTGTCGCTGGGGTTGCCCAGCACCTTGAGGTCCTGGATGGGACCGGCGATGGCCACGTTGGAGATGGAGTCGTTCTCCCCGACGGTCGCGATGACGTTGGGGACGAAGGTCTGGATGCCGTTGGACTGGCCGCCGATGATCTCCCGCGCGCTGGGCAACAGGTCGCGCGAGTGCAGGTGCGCGCCCGCGCTGTCGCGCAGGTCCACATAGACGCTCACGTCCTCGCCGGGCTTGTAGAAGCTGCCCTCCTTCGGGGGCGAGAACACCAGCCGCGAGTCCAGGCCCGGGCTGCACTGCACCGGGTTGCCGGCGTCGTCGGTGCAGGTGGACGGGCGGTCATCCGGGGTGATGTACGTGACGGGGAAGAAGAACGGCTTGTCCGGCAGCTGGCTCCAGGTGGCCTTGAGCGCGCCGGGACCCGTCAGGCGCGGCACGCGCAGCACCTTGAAGGGGTTGGTGCTGCCCACCCAGTCCACGCGCGCGATGGTGCGCGTGATGGCGCTCTGGTCCAGACCGCCCGTGAAGCCCGTCACGGTGCCGGGGTCCTTGTCACCGGGGAAGCGCGGCGGCTTCAGGTTCTCCGACCGCCAGGAGAATCGGCTGTGGCCGGCGTAGGGCGAGGAGGCCAGCAGCTCCGAGCGCAGGTACGTCTGGCTCGCGCGCGGGGTGCCCGTTTCGTCCAGCACCTCCACGGTGATGGTGTCGTCCTTCACCTTCTGCCAGTTCGCGTTGCCGAACTGCACCTCGCGGGTCCAGCAGTCCTCCACCGCGCCCGCGAGGCTGTAGAAGCTCCACTCGTCCGGGCCCTGGTTGACGTCGGTCCAGTCCAGGCCCGCGAACACGGACTGGTTCTTGATCCACGCCAGCGCGGCGGTCTGGTCGTTGGGGTCGTTGTGCTGGTTGACCACGGTCTCCGACACGGAGAACTGGTTCAGGAAGTACTGGGTGTCCGACAGGATCTGCAGCGTCCCCGCGGGAGGCGACTGTGTCAGCGGGTTCTGCCCAAGCGGCGTGATGCACGTGTCCGGATACCCCGGGGTCACGCTGTTCTTCGCCACCATCTGCCCGTTGGGCAGGAAGGCGCAGCCGTTGATGTACTGGAGGCTCAGCCGGATCGCGCCGGAGTTGAGGCCCTGGTACGGGTCGAACCGCTTGGCGCCGCGGCCCGTGGTGGACCCCTCGTCATCGGTGACCTTGAGGAGGTTGCAAGACAGCAGGGGCACCAGCAGGGCGCACCACGCGCTCTTCAGCAGGATTGAGCGGTTCATGGAAGACGAGGCCGGAGACAGTCAGGGGGAGGAAAGGGAGCAGGTGTCCTCACGCGCGGGCCCACGCGACCCACCTTCCCCGACGCCGCCAGCGCTCCGCCTCGCGGAGACGGTGAGGCCAGGGAAGGGTTGGGAGGAGAACACCTCATCGGTTTGAACTGACCACATTATGAGAGGCTGCGCAATTCGTTGACTTCAGATCGCACGAGGGAATGGAGCCCCGCGGACGGGTGACTCAGGGCGTCGGATGGGCCAGGGCGGGCTGGGCGCCGCGGGCGGCCTCGGCGGCGTCGCGCTTGAGGCCCACGAAGGTCCACATGCCGCCGCCGAAGTCGATGCAGGCGAAGAAGCCCATGATGGGAGGGCACTGCCCCAGCGCCGTGCAGATCAGCACCACGCCGGTGATGAAGGTGCGGCCCACGACGGCCCAGTGGAAGAAGGGGCGGATCTCCCGCACCGCGGCCTGGTGGGACATGAAGGACAGCGACGTGAGCAGCGAGCCGAACATGCGCACGGCGAAGTGGTGCGGATCCGCGGGGTCCGGCTGCATGCCCGCCACGGTGAGGAAGGTGGCGGGGCTCAAGAGCGTCAGGAGCGCCAGCGGCACCGTGTAGAAGGTCCACCCGTAGAGGGACCGGGCGGCATGACTGAGCGAACCCCAGGCGGGGAAGACCTTCGGCGCGAAGAACACGGGGGACTCCGGAGCGGGCGACAACGGGGGATGGAACGCGAACGGGCGGGGGCCTGCGAGTCTAGAGCAATCAGAGGCTGAGGCCGGCGGACAGGAGCACGGCGAACACCAGCCCCAGCCCCGCGGTGCGCCCCAGGTGCGGGTTGAGCGCGCCGCCGTCCTCCCGCCAGATGGCGCGGATCTGCACCGCCGCGAGCGGCAGGCCCGCCAGCGTGAAGAGCCACGCGCGCGGATGGGCCGGCGACAGCGCCCAGGCCATCAGCGGCAGCGCGAACGCCCCGGCCACCGCGAGCGTGTACTCCCACTGGCCGAAGCGGCGGCCGAAGCGCACCACCAGTGTGCGCTTGCCGGCGAGCACGTCCGTCTCGCGGTCGCGCAGGTTGTTCACCGCGAGGATGCCCGCGGCGATGAGCCCCATGGACAGGCCCGCGAGCACCACGTCGCCGGAGAGATGGTGGGTGAGCACCCCGTAGCTGCCGGTGACGCCCAGCAGGCCGGAGATGAGCAGCACCAGCACGTCCCCCAGGCCCATGTAGCCCAGCGGCACGGGGCCCGCCGAATAGAGGACCGCGCCCGCCAGGCAGACGGCGCCGCCCACGAGCACGGGCCAGCCCCCTGCCTGCGTCAGCAGCAGTAGCGCGAGCGCGGCGCCGGTGAAGGCCAGGGCCGCGGCGGCCGCCACCTCGCGCGAGGTGAGCCAGCCCTTCTGCGTGACGCGCGCGTCCCCCAGCCGCGCCGAGGTGTCCGCGCCGCGCTCGAAGTCCGAGTAGTCGTTCACCAGGTTGCTGACGATCTGCGCCAGCATGAAGCCCACCAGGAAGGTCAGCGCCGGCACCGGCCGCCAGCCCCCTTCCACGTTGGCGAAGGCCCACCCCACCAGAGTGGGCGCGATGGACGCGGTGAGCGTCTTGGGACGCAGCGCGACCCACCAGATGCGGGCCAGCGAGGGCTTGGCTTCGAACGCGACACTCGACGACGGGAGACTCGGAGTGGCCATGGATGTCCGGGGGAGGGCAGCAGGCGCACGGTAAAGCTACAGGCCGGCAAACCGCAAGAGGACCCAATACTTCACATCGGTTTCCCTCATGTATCACCTGTCTACAGCCCGCCCGGCCCCGGCGCGACACAAAGGCAGACGCCAGTCCCATCTCGGGCGAATTCCAGAACAATCAGAAATACAAGCCATCCCTGCCCGTCGGGTGATAGAAGGCCGCCATGAACTCGACCTCCCTTCCCTCCTCCCGTTCCCTTTCGCGCCGGAGCGCCCTGCCGCTGCTGGGCGCGTTCGTGCTCGCGCTCGCCGGCTGTCATCCGGTGCTCTCCATCGAGGATGCGCGCTCGCGCTCCAACGGTTCGGAGGTGACGGTGGAGGGCTCGGTCACCGTGGCCCCCGGCACGTTCTCCTCCGCCCTGGGCGATGAGGGCTTCGCCATCCAGGACGACACCGGCGGCATCTACGTCAAGCTGGCGGAGAAGCTGTCCTTCGGGCTGGGGGCCCGCGTGCGCGTCACCGGCACGCTGGACGAGCAGAACATGCTGCGCATCCTCAAGAGCGTGCCCGAGGACGTGGACCTGAAGTCGGGCACGGAGCAGGTGTCGCCCAAGGAGGTCACCACCGGCGGCGTGAACGAGTCCGTGGAGGGCCAGCTCATCCGCGTGAGCGGCGCCATCACCCAGGCGTTCCAGGACGACTCGCCCTACGGCTACAAGCTCTACATCGACGACGGCACCGGCGAGGTGCAGATGTTCGTCCACGTCTCCGCCGGCTTCGACAAGGCCTCGCTCCAGGCCCTCACCGTGGGACAGCGCATCGCCGTGGTGGGGCTGGCCGCGCAGTATGAGACGACCTACGAGGTGGCGCCCCGCATGCCGGGCGACCTCTCGGTGCAGAACGCCGCGCCCTGACAGCAGCCAGGCGCCCCTGGGTATGTAGCACCCCAGACGCCAGACGCAGGTTCCGCGGGCCGTTGGCTTTCGTGCAGGGCTCCCCATGTGTGCCTGAGGGCGGATGCACGAAAGCCAACGCGCGCCTGGCAAGGGGACAGGCGGGCAGGTTCCAAGCGCACGGGCAGTGCCAATCCATCCGAGTCCCTGGCGGACGAACGAGGGCTGGCATGGACGGACTTCGAGGAACAGCGGCGGTCTTGCTTGCGTGCGCGGGCCTGTGGGCCCCGGGCACCGCGTGGGCACAGGCACCCGACGAGGACGACTCCGGCGACGTGATGTCGGAGGAGAAGCTGGAGGCACTGCTCGACACGCCGACGGCGCAGCCCTCGCAGGACGAGGTGACGGCGGAGGCCTTCGGACCGGAGCGGCTTTCGACCTACTTCGCGGAAGGCGTGCTGGCGAAGGCGAAGGCGGAGTTCGACCGCGGCCGGTACAAGTCCGCGCGGGCGCTGCTCGCGACGGAGTCTCCCCCTTCCCTCCCCGGCCGCTTCCTCCAGGCGCAGAGCGCGTTCCTCGCCCGGGACTTCGCGACCGCCGCCGCGGAGTTCACCGCGCTCGCGGAGGACTACGTCCCGCTGCGCGACCACTGCCTGATGAAGGCCGCGCAGTCGCATGAACGGCTGCGCAAGCCGCTGCGCGCGGCGGAGCAGTATGGCCTGGTGAGCCCGGGCTCCCCGCTCTACCCGGAGGCCCGCTTCACCATGGCGCGCGTGCTCAAGCGCCAGCTGAAGATCCCCGAGGCGCTGGCCGCGCTCCAGGAGTTCATCGACAGCCGGCAGGCCCGCGGGCCGGACGCGCTGCGGATGAAGGCGCTGCTCGCGTACTGCGACCTGGCGCGCGCGGCGGGGCAGTACAACGCCGAGCACCGCGCGCTGCTGGAGGTCTGGGCCACCGCGCCCCTGTCGCCGGAGGCGGACCGCGCGAAAGCCCTGCTGCGCGACCTGCCCCTGCCCATGAAGTGGCGTGTGCGCCGCGCGGAGGCGCTGGTGGAGCTGCACCAGAACGTCCCGGCCATGAACATGCTGGCCCGCTCGGGGCCCCGCACGGAGCTCCCTGACGAGCTGGCCTGCCGCGCCCAGCTCACCCTGGGCCGCGCGCTGCGCAAGGAGCGTCAGCACCGCCGCGCCATCCAGGTGCTGGAGCCGGTGGCGCGCGAGTGCCAGTCGCCGGAGCAGCGGCCGCAGGCGCTCTACCTGCTCGCCTATTCGCAGTCCGTGGTGCAGCCGGAAGCGGCGGTGGACACGTACGCCACGCTGGCGCGGGACTACCCGGAGCACGGCTACGCGGACGACGCGCTGTTCTTCGAGGCCTGGACGCAGCAGCGCCTGGGCCGCGCGGACGAGGCGCTGGAGAACTACGAGGCGCTGGCGAAGCGCTACCCCGCCGGCAACTTCGCCGCGGAGGCCCTCTTCCGCGCCTTCTGGCTGCACCAGCGCAAGGGCGAGACGCAGCAGGGCCTGGCGTCGCTGATGTCGGTGGAGCAGCTGCCGGAGGCCGCGCGCACCGACGACGCCCTCTGGCGCGCGCGCTACTGGCAGGCGCGGGTCCAGGAGAACGCTGGCGCGCTGGACCCGGCGCTCGCGCGCTACGAGCTCATCGCCACCGAGCGCCCCACGGCCTGGTACGGGCTGCTGTCCCGCACGCGGCTGGCGCAGCACGCACCGGAGCGGCTGGCGCGGTTGACGGAAGCCGCCGCGCAACCGGCCGTGGCGAAGACCTTGAACACCGCCGCGCCGGCCAACGACGAGGTCTGGCCCCTGCCCCCGGGCCCGCTCCAGAAGGATGCGCGCTTCGCGGCGGGCGTGGAGCTCTTGCGCCTGGGACAGCCGGGCGTGGTGGAGGAGCTGCTCGCGGTGGACACGCGCGGCCTGGCGGAAGCGCCCGCGCGGCTGCTCTACCAGACCATGCGCCGCACCGGCCGGGGCCGGGCCACGCGGCAGGTGGCCCGCGTGACGCTGCGTCAGGAGGCCGCCGGGCCGCTCAGCGCCGCTTCCCGCCCGGTGTGGGAGGCGACGTGGCCGCTCGCGTTCCGTCCGCTCATCCAGAGCTATTCGAAGGCCGCTCGCGTGGACCCCGACCTCCTGCAGGGCCTCATCCGCGAGGAGAGCCGGTTCAACCCACGCGCGCGCTCGTCCACCGGCGCGCTGGGGCTCGCGCAGCTCATGCCCACGACGGCGCAGGCGGTGGCGGACTCACTCAAGCTGGCGTCGTTCGAGATGTCGTCGCTGCTCCAGCCCGCGCCGAACATCCGGCTGGGGGCGGCGTACCTGGGCTCGCTGCTCAAGCACTTCGACGGCAACCCCGCCTACGCGGTGGCCGCCTACAACGCGGGCCCCAACGCGGTGGAGCGCTGGCGCAAGGCCCTGCCCCAGGCGGAGCTGGACGAGTGGGTGGAGCACATCGCCTTCGACGAGACCCGCGACTACGTGAAGCGCGTGCTCAGCAGCTACAGCGCCTACAAGCTGCTCTACGCCAACGAAGTCCCCGCCTCCTTCGCGCCGGCCCGCAAGGCCCCGCTGGAGGCCGCGCGCACGCCCACGGTGAGCCCTGCGTCGGGTGTGGGCGGCAGCGGCCGGAACGCGGCGACGCCCACGTCCTCCCTCTCCGGGCGACGTTAGGCGGCACGCCGGACGGGGCCGTGTTCCCGTCCGGCGCTTGGACCGCGGGGTCGCGCTACTTCACGCCCGTGGGCTGGGTGATGGACTCGGAGCGGATGGTGTACTCGCCCGCGATGGCGTTCGTGTCGATGCCCGTGAAGTGACGGTACGGGTACGCGCCATCCGCGACGGTCTCGATGAACTCCACCGAGTCACCGGTGATGGACTTGCCGTTGATGTCCACGGTGAAGGTGTTCTTCTCCGACTCCAGGCGCCACACGCACGCGCCCACGTTCGTCTCCGCGGAGCCGGTGGACAGCCCGTCGATGTCGAAGTCGTTCAGGAAGTGGTGGTGCATCTCCGCCCAGCGGAGGAAGTCCCGCCAGTTGGTGAAGGTGATCATCAGCCCGGCCGGCTGGGGGCTGGAGCCCTGGAGCACGCCGCCCCGGTAGATGTTCATCCGGTACGCGGAGCCGCCCGGCGAGCCCGTGAACGTGGGCAGGATGTTGACCGTGTTCGCCTCGCGGCCCGGCGTCACCTTCAGCGTGCTGACGACCTGGTCGCCATCGCGCGCGGCCAGCTGGTAGCCGCCCTGCGCCCCCAGACGCGTCGCCACGCGCTGCTCCCACTTCACGGCCTGCGTGAAGCTGCTGGAGACGCCGTCCTTCTGGGTCGTGAGGTTGGACACCGCCAGCCCGTCCGCGACGGCATCCACCTTCGCGCGGCCCAGCGCGCAGCTGGTGATGCCCTCGAACTTCTTCACGCACTGGGACGCCGCGGCTTCCTGCGCGTTCAGGGAACCGGAGGCCTGGCCGTCGTCGGCACCGCCCGCGCAACCCGTGATGCCGAGCAGCATGGAAGCCAGCAGGGAACCCGTGATCTTCAAATGCATCCGTTACCTCATGGAGTGGGGTGGACTGCGCGCCGGACCACTGCACCCCGCGCGCCAACACACCAAGTCCGTCTGTTTCACTCGTGTCATTCATTGATTGAGAAAACGGAGTAGCGCCAAATGTCACATGAAACATGTGATTTTGTAGCAAGCCAGGTCTCACACGGAGCGTCAGGAGCACCCACTCGCGGGCGAAGCCCTGAAACGGGGATTCAGGGGATGAACCGGACGCGGGCGGAACTTTGCCGTGGCGCACAACTCCCCAGGGGGTTCGGCGGATAATCTGGGGAGCGCGGTTCCTCCCCCGGACTCCCCAACATGGCCTCGAAGATCAACGACAGCTCGCGTCCCCTCACCTCCGTCTCGCGGCTGTCCTCGCAGGACGCCCGGACGACGGAGGCGAAGTCCCGGAACCGCCCCCTCGCGTTCAAGGACGGCTTCGAGTCCTCCGGCAGCACGCGCCCCGCGCCCGGCCAGTTGCCGCGGCTGCCCGCGCCGCCGCCGATCCTGGGGCTGCCCGCGCCCACCACCCCGACGCCGGCGCCCACGACGCCCGTGCCTCCAGAGGCGCCCACCGAGCCGCCCGTGTCGGTCGACTCGGATCCGATGACGCACATCGAGTACCTGGCCTCGGACGCGCTGCAGGGACGTGACAGCCCCTCCGCGGGCCTGGACGCCGCTTCCGTCTACGTGCAGGCCCACGCGGAGAAGTACGGGCTCGTGGGGCCCAACATCAACAACCCGGAGAACCCCTTCCAGCAGAAGTTCAACGTCTACTCGTGGCTGGGCGCGGACAAGGCGGGCGAGACGGCGGGCGCGGCGCACGCAGGGCATGCCGAGCACAAGCAGTTCGGCCACACGATGTTCCAGGAGGGCTTCTACCTGGACGAGAAGATGCCCAAGGACACGCTGAAGAAGCTCAACCAGCAGTACGAGCAGACGATGAAGGCGGCGGGCCAGTCGGTGGTGCCGGCGCGCGCGGGCAAGCAGCGCAGCGTGGAGGAGCTCAAGCAGGTGGCCACGGCCACGGGCCAGGCGGTGAACACCATGGCCATGCTGCCCGGCACCGGCCCCCACAAGGACGAGGTCATCGTGGTGATGGCCCACCTGGACCACGTGGGCGTGGACCGCAAGGGCAACGCGTACAACGGCGCGGACGACAACGCGTCCGGCAGCGCGGTGCTGATGGCGGCGGTGCCGGAGCTGGCGGAGGCCGCGAAGAACGGCAAGCTGGACCGCTCCGTGCTCTTCATCTGGACGGGCGCGGAGGAGAAGGGCCTGGTGGGCTCGCAGTACTTCGTGGACCACCCCATCCCCGGCCTGGAGCTGAAGAACATCGCCGGCGTCATCAACACGGACATGGTGGGCCGCTGGGATGATCAGCGCCTGTCCGTGGTGGACACCAACACCAAGGGCCAGCCCAACTACTTCCGCGACGTGGTGGACCAGGCGAACCAGCAGCTGGCGGATCCGTTCGACCGCATCAACCGCGACATCAACGTCTACCGCGACCGGCAGGACGGCGCGTCCTTCGGGCGCAAGGGCGAGGACGTGCTCTTCCTCTTCGAGGGCCTGTCCAACCCCGAGGGCGGCGGCGACCTCATCCCCGAGTACCACCGGCAGGATGACGACATCGACAAGATCATCGAGGACAACGGCGGCAACAAGCCCCGCCGCGTGAAGGACCTGCTCCTCAACGTCATCAACCTGGCGGCGAACCGCACGACGGAGCCGCAACCGCCGAAGTAGCTGACCGCGGCACCCTTCCGCCGGAAGGAGCACCTCCGGCGGGGGAGCTTCCTGGGGACCGCTGGACCGCTAGGCGGCCAGCTCCTCCCCGCTGCCTTCCACGGGCCTGCCGGAGAGCGCGGCGACCTCGTGCTCGCTCAACACGAGCTTCTCTTCAGAGCCGCGCCACACGAACGGGATGCCCGGCTGGCGGTAGAGGTTCGCGGGGATGTCCTGCGCCAGCTGCGCGTGCAGCTCCGGCAGCTTGGACCAGTGCAGGCCGTGCCGCGTGTGATGCGCGGTGTGGTAGCCCAGGTTGCCCGTCATCAGGTTGTAGCCCTTGTGGAGGATGTTGTACGAGGCCTCCGAGTGGTTGGCCGTCTCCAGGCCCACGTGGTGGAAGTACGTGGCCCAGGTCGTCACGTAGAGCGACGCCATCATGGGCAGCAGGAACACGAAGAGCGCGTTGTAGGGGTTCACCCAGAACAGGCCCGCCAGCAGCACCACCTGGAGCGCGGCCATCCACACGAACACGCGCAGCGCCTTGGGGTGATGCTTCTTCCCCACGTGGAACGCGCGCGAGTACGCGGTCAGCGCCGTGCTCAGCGAGTACTCCGCCTCCCCCATCGTCGTGCCGTCATCCCGCTTCCAGCGCGACTCGTCCTGCGTCTGGTCCAGGTAGTTCTTGTGGTGGCCCAGCACGTGGTGGAGGAACCACGCCTGCGACGTCACCCCCGTCTGGAACCCGAAGACGATCTCCAACAGGCGGTTGGGCAGCGCGTGCTTGAAGAAGGACAGGTGCTGGTGGTGGTGGTTCCACGAGCAGATCCACCCCTTGGGGATGATGCCGAGCCCGAACCACAGCACCGGCACCCACCAGCTGCGCGCCGTGAGGAACACCGTCAGGTCGAGCGCGAAGACGCCAAGGAACATCAGGACCGGGATGCGATCTTCAGGGTGCCGGAACAGGGTCATGCGCCTTCCGTACAAGGGGGCCAGGGGAAAAATGCCGATTTTCCAACTGTAGGCTGGCAGCCCCCACCCCGAACAGCCCACCCTCGCCCGCCTGCACGTTCCACACTGGCGGTAAACCACGTAGTCACGTTGAACTTGTCTTTCCACATTTCCAAGAATCACAGTCCTGCTTTGTGATAAACGCCGACCCAGCCCTTTTGGACCACCCTGGAGGCGGCAATGCGGAACCAGACCATCGAGGCGGCACTGGCGAAGAATCCCCACCGTGAGCAGCTGATCAAGCACCGGTTCTTCGAAGTGGTGGATGAGAAGGCCTTCAGCCGCGACCAGGCGGAGCTGGTGCTGGGTCAGTGGTGGCACCCGCTGCACTATTTCCCCACCTTCCTGGGCAAGCTGATCGCCGTCTGCCCGCAGATGGAGATGAAGACGGCGGTGACGCACATCCTCAACCAGGAGGTGGGCGAGGGAGACCCGGCGCGCGCGCACGAGCGCTTCTTCATCCAGACGATGACGGACGCGGGCTTCACCCAGGCGGGCGTGTCCGAGGCGGACATGACGCCCGCGACGCGGCGGCTCATTGACGGTTACCAGCGCTCCACGGACAGCCACCTCACCGGCCTGGGCTTCCTCTACGGCACGGAGGTGGCGGACCTCACCATGGTGGCCAAGCTGGGCAAGCTGGTGCGCCGCACCACGGGCCTCAAGTCCCTGCCCTGGGTGGACATCCACGTGAAGCAGGAGCCGGACCACGTGGAGACGGCCGGCCACACGATGGGGCTCGCGTACACGGACGAGGAGCTGGCCACCATCACCCGCGGTGCCGAGGAGATGTGGCAACTGTGGGTGGGATTCTTCGAGGAGCTGCGCAACCGCGTCGTCTGAGCGGCTCCTCGCGTCAAGCGCCAACCCCTTGGAATCCGTGCGTTTTCGCACGGAACACTGGCGAATCTCTCCAGGTAGGGTAGTCACTCCCGCGTCACGGGAGTGTCACCCCCTAGAGGCGCCACCACCCTCCCGCGGCTGACAGCTCCTGTCCCTCCAGGCGCCGAGGGAGATCCCCATGCTCGAAAAGCTGATGCCGAAGTCGGACGAGTTCTTCGACGACTTCGACGCGCAATGCGCCAGAACTGTCGAGGGAGCGAAGCTCCTACACGAGCTCCTGAGTGACTTCCGGGACGTGCCCACGCGCGTCCAGGCCCTCAAGGACGTGGAGCACAAGGGCGACGAGGTCACCCACACGGCCTTCAACCGGCTCCACCAGCAGTTCATCACCCCGTTCGACCGGGGGCAGATCCACACGCTGCTGTCGCGCATCGACGACGTGCTGGACCTGACCAACGCGGCGGCGGCGCGCCTGCTGTACTACGAGATCGAATCCACCCGGGCGGATGCCACGGAGCTGGCGCGGCTGCTGGTGCTCTCCACGCTGAAGGTGCAGGAGGTCGTCGCGGCGCTGCGGCTCATCAAGAAGCCGGAGCAGATCCTCGCGGGCTGCAAGGAGATCAAACACCTGGAGTCCCAGGCGGACGAGGCGCTGCGCGCGGGCATGGGCCGGCTGTTCAAGAGCGGCGTGGATACCCTGACCATCATCAAGTGGAAGGAGATCTACGACCTCATCGAGACGGCCACGGACAAGTGCCAGGGCGTGGCCAACGTCATCGAGGGCGTCGTGCTGGAGCACAGCTGAGATGCTGCTCGCAGCGGTCGTCGCCATCGTCATCGTCGCGCTCATCTTCGACTTCATCAACGGCTTCCACGACGCGGCGAACTCCATCGCCACCGTGGTGTCCACGCGCGTGCTGTCGCCGAACCTGGCTGTCGCCTGGGCCGCGTTCTTCAACTTCATCGCGGCCTTCGCGGGCGGCGTGCACGTGGCCAACACCATGGGCAAGGGCATCATCAACTTCGAGATGCTCCGCGCCGCCGGCCCCACCGCGGTGCTGATGGTCATCTTCTCGTCGCTGATGGGCGCCATCGTCTGGAACCTGCTCACCTGGTGGTGGGGGTTGCCCTCGTCGTCCTCGCACGCGCTGGCGGGCGGGATGATTGGCGCCACCCTGCCAGTGCTGGGCTTCGAGGGCCTGGTGGGCAGCGGCATCGCGCGCATCGCGGCCTTCATCGTGCTGTCGCCGCTCATCGGCATGACGCTGGGCATCGGGATGATGCTGGCCAGCACCTGGGCGGTGCACCGTCAGACGCCGCTGCGCGTGGACACCTGGTTCCGCCGGCTGCAGCTGGTGTCGTCCGCCATCTTCTCCTTCAGCCACGGCACCAACGACGCGCAGAAGGTCATGGGCATCATCGCGGTGGTGCTCTTCGGCACCATCTGGCGCGACCGCCCGTTCCACATCGACTGGTGGATGATCATCTCCTGCCACGCCGCCATCGCGATGGGCACCTTCTTCGGCGGCTGGCGCATCATCCGCACCATGGGCCACAGCCTCACGAAGCTGGCGCCCATTGGCGGCTTCAGCGCGGAGACGGGCGGCGGCGTCACCATCATCGCGCTGGCGGAGCTGGGCATCCCCGTCTCCACCACGCACACCATCACCGGCGCCATCGTCGGCGTGGGGTCCACGCGCGGCTGGCGCGCCGTGAAGTGGGGCACCGCCGGCCGCATCATCTGGGCGTGGGTGTTCACCATTCCCGCCGCCGCGCTGGTGTCCGTCCTCGTCTACGGAATCACGCTGGCCGTGGTTCGGATGGTGGGCTGAAGAAAGCCCGGGCGCGGGGGAGCCGTCCCCCGCGCCACCTGCTGCTGCCCTGCCCTACTGGACGACGCGGACGTTGAGGGACGACGACGGTCCACCCACGGCCGGCGGCACCCAGGGCACCACCTTCTTGTTCTGCCACTGGACCAGCTTCAGCGACGGGTCCTCCAGCGGCACGTCGAAGGTGTAGGAGATGCGCGTGGGTCCTTCCGCGTCCGCCTCCTCGATGCGCACCATCATGCCCTTCATGTCGAACTCGTCGCCCTTGTGCACCGGGTGGCGCGCGGCGCGGTGGATGCGCTCCTCCACGGAGTCCAGGAAGTGGCCGCCCTTGGTGAGCTCCAGCTCCACCGAGTTGGGGCCGGTGCGCGTCACCTTCTGCTCGTAGAGCGAATAGGACAGCACCCACCAGGCCTTCGGCAGCGGCTGGCCCGAGGACCACCAGCGCACGGAGCCGTAGATGCCGATGATGCCGTTGGGGGCGTTGAGCACCACCACGCGCTGGTTGGGGAGCTTCGTCTGGTCAAACGCCTCCTCGTAGCGCGCCTGCACGCGCCCCATGAGCGCGTCCGCCTGGGAGTACTGCTCCATGGTCTGCCACCAGAGGTACGGCGAGCCCACGACGTGGATGAAGGCCATCACCGCCGCGCCGGCCAGCACCGCGCCCGCGCGCAACGTCTTCGCCCGCCCCTTCCACGCGTGGCGCAGCACCACGGCCAGGCCCACCGCCATGCCCAGGCTGGGCACGATGAGCGTGCGCGAGCCGGCGAAGGCGGAGTTGGACATCCACGTGGCCACGAACGCGCCCGTCAGCATCCAGCCCACCGTGCGGCGCTCCGCGGACTCCAGCCGGGGCCACACGCCCCAGACGAGCAGCGCGAACAGCGTGAAACCCACCGCGCCCAGGAGGGTGAAGAGGGGCACCAGGGACTGGTCGAAGATGAAGTCCGGAGGCGCGTTCAGCGTCAGGCCCGCGATGGCGGCCGGGACGCGCCCGAGCATCGCCTGGAACCACGCCACGGGCGTTCCCAGGGCGTCCAGGTACATGTCCGAGCCGCCCGCGCCGTAGCCCATGGCCCGGTACGCCGCGAAGTAGAGGGCCATCAGCACGCCGAAGGGGATGAGCCCCTTGAGCTTGTCCTTCGCCTGCCCCGGGCCGGAGAAGGCCTCGTAGGCCAGCACGTACGGGCTGAGGATGACCATCGTCTCGCCGCACAGGAGCGCCAGCGCGAAGGACACCAGCGCGCCCATCAGGGTGCTCGTGCGCTTCTCCTCCCGCCACTTCACGTGGAGGAAGATGCCGAGGATGCCGAAGAGCAGCGACATCACCACGCTGCGGTAGGACAGCCAGCCCAGCACCGCCGCGTGCGAGCCCCAGATGGCGAAGAGGAACATCGCCACGCCCGCCACCGCCGTGGGCAGCACGCGCTTGAGCAGCACGCCCGCCAGCACCACCAGGCCCACGTACCAGAGCAACGAGTGGAACTGGTAGGCCACGGCCACGCGGTTGTAGAGCACGTGGTCCAGTCCGTAGAGCAGGCTGCCCAGGGGCCGGAAGAACGCGACGCGCACGGTGGGCTCCACCCACCACGGGAAGACGCCCACCTGCGCCAGGTGCAGCGTGTGCTCCGGGATGCCCGTGGCCGTGCGGTACACATCCAGGGGCGTGTTCCCCAGCGGCGCGGGCGGCGGAATGTTGTCCCAGACGCCCAGCCAGATGAAGTCATCCGGCATGAATCCCGAGCGCAACGCGAGCGCACCCAGCGCCACCGCGAACACGATGGAAATCCAGAAGTAACGCTTAAACGGCCAACCCGGGGCGGCTGGCGAAGGAGAAGTATCCATGTTTCAAAGATCTATCAGCACGGCCCCCACACGAGATAGGTCCTCCTGGGTCGTCCGCTGCCACCGGAAACACGCGGAGTGCGGCGCGTGTGATGGAGATCCTTTGCCACCGCCCGGACTCCGGGTGATCCTCCGCCGACGAAGGGGGACGCGGTCCGGCAGGTGAAAACACGAACGTGAGCGCGCCTCGTTTCGTCCGCGCCGCCGCCGGGCCCGCACGCATGCGCATCGCCATCATCGCCACGTACACCCATCCGACCCGGCTGCGAATCAAGGAACCCTCCATCATGCAGTCCTCCGTGCCGGAGCTCATCGCGGGCCTGTGCCCGGAGCACGCGGAGGTGGAGATCTTCAACGAGAAGGAGGCGGAGCTGCCGTTGGACCGGCACTGGGACCTCGTCTTCTTCTCGTACCTGCACTCGTACTACGAGCACACCAAGGTCCTCTCCACCCTCTTCCGTCAGCGCGGCATGACGACGGTGGCGGGAGGCCGGCACGCGGGCCACTTCCCCGACGACGCGGCGAAGTACTTCGACGCGGTCATCACCGGGGAGCCGGAGTCCAACGTGCCCGCGCTCATCGCGGACTTCGAGAAGGGCGAGCTGAAGCCCCGCTACAGCCTGCCGTCACAGGGCGCCGCCGCCATCCGGCCGTACCGCTACGAGCTCATCGACTTCACGCACAACAAGGTGCGCCTGCCGGGCATCGAGGCGTCCCGCGGCTGCCCCTTCACGTGCAACTTCTGCGTGCTCACCGGTCACGAGCGCTACCGCTTCCGGCCCATCCCGGAGGTCATCGACGAGATCCAGACGCGCATGTGCTGGAACCCGAACTTCCTGGGGCTGATGGGGGACGCGTTCGTCTTCCTGGACAACAACCTGGGCGGCTCGCCCAAGTACCTGCGCGCGCTGTGTGAAGCGCTCATCCCCCTGAAGAAGACGTGGGGCTGCGCGCTCACCTTCAACGTGCTGAAGGACGACTCGCTGGTGAAGCTGATGGCGAAGGCGGGCTGCCGCTACGTCTACACCGGCCTGGAGTCACTCAACCCGGAGTCGCTCAAGGCGATGAACAAGGGCCAGAACAAGCTGTCGGAGGTGGACGCCGTCATCCGCCGCGTCTTCTCCGCCGGCATCCTGCTGTCCTTCGGGCTCATCGTCGGCTCGGACGGCGACACCAACGAGTACCTGCACCGGCTGCCGGACTACCTGGCGGACCTGAAGTACTTCTCCGTCACGTTCCTGGGCATCGTGTGCCCGTATCCGGAGACGCCCTTCTACCGCGAGCTGAAGGCTGAAGACCGGCTGCTGCCCGGCACCACCAGCCGCGACTACGACGGCTACACGCTGTGCCACCGGCCCAAGCAGATGCACGCGTCGGAGGTGGTGGAGCACTTCCAGCGGCTGTGCCACACGCTGGGCAGCCTGCCCAACATCGCGCGGCACTACGCGTCCAAGCTGATGATGAGCGACCTGCCCCGATACAAGCAGACCATCCTCTTCTCCGGGCCAGAGATTGTCAGCATCCGCAACCCGGTGAAGAACAAGGAGCGCCGCTACATCGCGGGGCTGGACGCCATCGAGGCGTGGGACGCGGAGCGGATGCCCGCGCTGGGCCTCACGCCGCAGATCCTGACCTGAGCCGGGACGGCAGGCGCACGTCCCACGCCAGCCCCAGGGCCTGGAGCGCCCGGATGAAGAGCCAACCCGGGTCCCACTGCCACCACACCCAACCGTGCCGCGCGGACGCGGGGAAGGCGTGGTGGTTGTTGTGCCAGCCCTCGCCCAGCGCGAGCACGCTCACCCACCACACGTTGCGGCTGTGGTCGCGCGTGTCGTGGACGCGCTTGCCGAACGCCGCGTGGCACACGGAGTTCACCGCGTAGGTGCTCTGCATCCAGCACACCACGGGCAGGAAGAAGTACGCGGGCACCGTGCGCCAGCCGAACGTCAGCCCCACGAAGAGCACGCCCAGCACCTGGGGCGCGATGCGGTAGCGCAAGAGCCAGTGGTAGTAGCCGTCGTCCGCCATGTCGCGGCACCAGGTGCGCCAGCCGTCCTCTTCCGTGGAGGACTCGTTGAGGATCCACCCCATGTGCGCGTACCAGAAGCCGCGCAGCGGCGAGTGCACGTCCCCGTCCACGTCCGCCTTCGCGTGGTGCAGCCGGTGGTTCGCGGCCCACAGGAGCGGACTGCCCTGCGCGGTGAGCATGGCCACCGTCACCAGCGCGTACTCCACCCAGCGGGGGCACGCGAAGGCGCGGTGGCACAGGAGCCGGTGCAGCCCCACCGTCGTGCCCAGGCCAATGGACACGTACACGGCCAGCGCCACCGGCAGCGCGTACGGCGGCCAGGGCAGGAAGAACGCCAGCGCGGCAAGCCCGTGGACCACGAGCATGTAGATGACGACGACGGGACTGAGCTGGAAGCGGAGCGGCGCGGTGATCATGGCCCGGTGCGGGAAGTCGAGGAAGAAGCACGCAGTCTAGGGGCCCCGCCTGACGGGACAAGGAATGCGTCAGGCGCGTCACATCACGCGAGCGTCACGAGCCCTTGAGGCCTGGGGAGCAACGAGCGCCTCGACCGGCGGGGCCTGGAGCGTGGCCTGGAAGCGGTCCATGCGGCGCAGCTCCGCGCGGGCCTCCACCTCCGTGAAGATGGCGCGCGCTCGGGCGAGGAACTCCTCGCGCCGGTTCGGCAGCGCCACCGCCGCGTCGAAGTAGGCCACGCCCGTCTCCCAGCGGTTGGGGCTCTTCTCCAGGACGGCGATGGCCTCCAGGAACACCGGCTCCGCGGCCTTGGGTCCCTTGCGCAGGGCCAGCGAGCGCGCCGTCACGCGCAGCGCCGGGCCCTTCAGGTACGGATAGAGCCTCGCGATGACGCGCGCCTTGAGGCAGGACAGCCGCACGACCTTCAGCAGCTTCTTGCGCGGCACCACCGTGGCGCCCTCCTCCAGCGCGAAGAGGGCCGCCTCCGCCGCGTCCACCAGCCCCACCTGGAGGAAGGGCACCAGCACCTGATAGCTCCAGATGCTCTCGAAGCAGCGCACCGCGACGAGCGCCGCCTCCTCCACCTGGTGCTCGCGCACCGTGACGTTGGCCAGGTGGTTGAGGCTGGCGCACTGGTTGGCCAGGTCCGCCACCTCCTCGCTGATGCGCAGGCCCTGCTCCAGCTCCGCGCACAATTCGCCCACGTCACCTTCGCCCAACAGGTAGCGGCACATGGGCGCCCACGAGTGCGCCCAGCCCTGGTGCATCAGCGCGTTGAGCTCCACGCCAATGGTCCCCATCTGCTCGTAGAGCGCCACCGCCGTGCGGAAGCGCGAGTGGAGGAACTCGCCCGTGGCCTGCATCATCAGCGACGTCTGGCGCTCCCAGCGCTCGCCCACCTGGCGCAGCGTGGAGACGGCCTCCTCCTGGAATTCGCGCGCGCGCTCCAGCTCGTTGGCGAAGAAGGCCTGGATGCCCAGGCGGCTGAGCGCGAGCCCCTCCGCCACCGGGTCCTTGGAGCGGCGCGCGTACTCCAGCGCCTTCTCACAGTGGTAGCGCGAGCGCTTGAGCAGCCCCGCGCCGAACAAGAGCGTGCCGTAGTAACCGCGCGCCATGCTCATGGCGTAGTCGTTGCGCGAGCGCTCCGCCATGTTGGTGGACACCAGCGTCGCCCAGGTGAGCTTGGTGATGTCCGCGAAGTAGTAGATGCGGATGAGCGAGTTGAGCGTGGACAGCTGCTGCAGGTAGTTGCCCAGCCTCGCCGCCGGCAGCGGACGCAGGATGAAGGGCAGCAGCGTCGCGAGCCCCCGGAGCACCAGGTTCGCCAGCGTGCGCAGGCCCAGCGCGGCCAGGCTCCCGGGGAGGCTGCGGCCCCTCAGCACCAGCGACTTCTCCAGGTGCTGCGTGGCGAGCGCGGACTCGCCCTTCTCCTGGTGCGCGCGGCCCAGGCCCAGGTGCAGCTCCGCCTGGCGCGGGGGCTCCTCCTCGTCCACCAGGCACTGCTCGAACATCAGGATGGCGTTGGCGTAGTGGCCCGCCTGGAGCAGCGTCTCCGCCAGCTCCTGCATCACCCGGCGCGTCTGGAGCAGCGTCACCTCCGGGTCCACCGGGACGACGGTGCCGAGCAGCTCCAGGCCCCGGTTGTAGTGGTAGAGCGCGTCGTCGTTCGCGTACTGCGCCCGCGCGCTGCGGGCCGCCATCAGCGTGTACGCCAGGCCCTTGTCCTCCACGTTGCCCGCGAGGAAGTGGAACGCGAGCAGACCCGCGGAGGCCGCGAGGTTGTCGTTGGCGCGGGCCTCCAGGTAGCGCGCGAGCCGGCGGTGCAGGTCCTCACGCGCCGACACCAGCAGCGTGTTGTAGGCCACGTCGCGGATGACGATGTGCTTGAAGAGGCAGGTGTACGGCTCCTCCGTCTCCAGCAGGATGAGGCCCAGGCGCTGGAGCGTGTCCATGGCCTCGCGCAGCACGCCGTGGCCCAGGGTGGGCACCAGCGCCGCCACCGCGTCCAGCGTGAAGATGCGCCCGATGACGGACGCCACCTTCACCACCAGCTTCTCCGTCTCGCTGAGCAGGTCGATGCGCGACAGCACCACGTCCTGGATGGAGTCCGGCAGCAGCAGGTCCTGGAGGCCGCGCTTCACCTCCATGCGCGGCGAGCCGGGCTCCACCGGCCCCAGGTAGCCCTGCTCCGCCAGGCCCTCCACGATGGATTCGATGAAGAACGGGTTGCCCTGCACCTTCGCGAGCAGCCGGTCCTCCAGCGCGACGTCCGGCGGCGACAGGCGCAGGTGCACGCGCAAGAGCGCCCGCGTGTCCTCTTCGTCCAGGCTCGTCAGGTCCACCGGGACGAACTCCGGCAGCTCGCGCAGTCCGCGCAGCTGGTCGCCCGGGCGCATCGTCGCCAGCACCATGATGCGGTGCGAGCCCACGCGCACCGCCAGGTACTGGAGCAGGTCCAACGAGATGTAGTCCGCCCAGTGCAGGTCCTCGAAGTAGAGCAGCAGCGGCTGCGCGCGGCTGAGCTTCTCCAGGAGCTGGAAGACAATCTGGAACACCTTCTGCTGCTTGCGCCGCGCGTCCATCCCCGCCGTGGCGGACGTCTCCTCCAGCGACATGCCGAGGATGCCCGCGACCACGGGAATCCACTCCGGCCCCACGTCCTCCAGGCCCTCCAGCCCCTGCCGCAGGCGCGTGAGCTGCGCGTCGGTGTCGTCCGAGTCGTGCAGTCCGAACGCCTGGAGCAGCACCTCCTTCCAGGGGAAGAAGGGGGTGAAGGCCTCGTAGGAGTAGCAGACGCCGTACAGCGCCCGGGCGCCGCCCTCCTCCGCGTCCTCCAGCACGCGCGCGCCCAGCCGCGACTTGCCGATGCCCGCCTCGCCGGACACCACGCTCACGCGGCCCTGGCCAGCGAAGGCCGCGTTGAGCGACGCGTGCAGCACGTTGAGCTCGCGGCTGCGGCCGATGATGTCGCCCCGGCCCTTGATGAAGAGGCTGCGGCGCGTCTCCCCCAGGAGCCGGTACACCGGCACCGAGCGCGACACGCCCTTGAGCTTCGCGTCCTCCACGAACTCGGTGGCGAAGCCGCCCTGCTGCGAGCGCGCCTGGGTGTTGGCGCACAGGTGCACGCCGTCCTGGTGTCCGCCGTGCGTCATCAGGCGCGCGGCCATGTTCACGACCTCGCCCAGCGCCGAGTAGCCCTTGCGCGTGGGCGAGCCCATGTCCCCGCAGTAGGCGTGGCCGGTGGCGATGCCGATCTGCAGCTCATCCAGGAAGGGGAACTGCGCCCGGGCCTTGAGCAGCTTGCAGGCCAGCCGGCACGCCAGCACCTCCTTGTTCTGCTGGGCGGTGGGCGCGCCGAACAGGACGTAGAGCACGTTGCCCTTGTCCGTGAAGTCCGTCATCAGCAGCACGCCGCCGTGGTGGGCGGACTCGCGCTGGACGTATTCGTAGTAGGCGTTGAGGTCGTGGGTGAACGCGTCCGGATCCGTGTCCGCCCGCGCGTGGGTGAAGCGCACGAAGAAGCAGGTGACGTCGCGGAAGTCGCCCGCGAACTCCTGGTGCGCGGTGGTGATCTTCGTGAAGAGCACCGGGTGCAGGAGCAGCGCGCACCGGCCCACCAGCTCCGCCCCGCCCGTGGGCGCGGGCAGCGGGCGCTTCACCGACTCCACCGGCGCGTCGAGCGCCAGCCGGTGGTTGCCGCCCTCGCGCGGCTCGCCCTTGCGCGCGGACTCCGGCAGCGCCGCCCAGGCGCGCGGGCTGAGGACGACCTCCGACACCGTGGCCTGCTTCTCCGCGCCCACCGCCTGCGCCAGCGGCTCTCCCACGAGCGCCGGGTGCATCCACAGGCCGGTGGTGCCCATCACGATGCGGGTGGCTTCACCAAAGCCGATGCCGATGCGCGACGACACGCCGAAGCGCTGGCCCAACAGCTCCAGCCGGGCGAAGCGCGCCAGCCTGCGCTGCACGCCCAGCGCGCACACCGCCGCTCGCTGCACGACGTCCGCGTCCGCCTCCGCGGGCGCGGACTCGAAGCACGCGAGGATGGAGTCACCGGCGAACTGGTAGATGTCCCCGCCGTGGTCCCGGACCACGTCGATCATCTCCGTGTAGTAGTTCGTCAGCAGACGCTGGAGCGAGTCGATACCGCGAGGGCCCGCGCCGCTCAGCCCCACCACGATGGGCGTGAAGCCCGCGATGTCCAGCAGCAGGATGGCGCCCCGCACGCCCTCCACCCGGGGCAGCGCGTCCGCATCCTGGCTCCCAAGCCGCGCGAGGATGGCCGCCGGCATGTACGGGGCCAGCATCGCGACAGCGGGATCGATGGGCTGCGTGGAGGGCATCCTCAAGGGGCTTTCCGCTCAGGACAGGTTGGCGAAGCGCAGGTACAGGGCGCCCAGGCACATGGCGCCGTAGAGGGGGATTTCCGCCGTCTCCGGCCAGGGCTGCTGCTTGCGCACCGCGCCCCAGACGTGCACCGCCGTCATCAGGCCACCAATGAGGCCGATGAGTTCGAAGATGACCAGGTGGCTCTTGGGGTCCGGGATGAACTGCACCACCGCGATGATGACGGACAGCGCCAGGCCGCCCAGGCAACGCGCGAAGTAGACCGTCAAATCGTTGTTGCCCGTGGGCAGCTCCCACCCGAACCAACGCGCCCAGCGCAGCGGGATGAACAGCAACGGCAATGCGTAGACGACCAGGAAGACCGAGGTGGAGACCGCGAGGAACCAGCTGGCCAGCGGATAGTCGGGGTTGATCATGATGGCGGACGTGATGGGTGACGGACGTGCACCCGCGGCGCACACCCCTCCCCACGACGTCCATCCTAGAATCTTTTGCCACCCCGTGGGGCGGCTTCCCCTTCACCAAGGCCCTGCTTGAGCCCGCCTGCCGCCTAGCGGGTGGCGGCCAGGAGGAACTCGGCCACCCGCTCCAGGGAGGTGGTGCGCTCGGCCTCCACCGGGAAGCGCCGGAATACCTCCGGTGGCCCGTGCAGGATGAGCGGCTTGCCATAGCGCAAGGCCAGGACGGCCTCCGCCGCGGTGCCGGCGCCCCCGGGCAGCGCGACCAGGGCATGCGGCGTCAGCACGTTGATGTGGTTGCGGCTCATGGGGTCCGTGCCCTGCTCCCCGCTGAGCGGCAGGTGCGTGTAGATGGGGATTTCGATGTCCGTGTTCGGGTAGCCGGCCCGGGGCTGGTAACGGCCGTCCGCGCCCACGGTGCCGGGGATGATGCCGATGGCAGCCCCCCGCCGCCCCTCCACCTGGACGAAGGCGCCCGCCGCCGCGCTCATGACGCCGCCGCCCGCGCCGGTGAGCAGGTCGAACCCGGCTTCCGCAATCCACCGCGCCAGGGGGACGACCCACTCTTCGTGAGAGTGCGCCCCGGAGCCGAACACTCCGATGATGCGGCGGTGTCTGCGCATGACTGCGTCCTCCCCGAAAAACTGGAACTACGTGAGCCCCTGTTCCATGCGAATCCCCGGCCAACGCCGCAAGGGCTCACGGACCGGCGTGCGTCCTGATTCCCGTCCACCCGTGGAAGGTGCGTGGCGCGAGCGTCGGCCAGCCGTCGCTTCCCTCCACCCGGAGCGCCAGACGTTCCCGCACGACCCGTGATGTCGGACCCCTCCTCTACCTTCCTCGCAGGTGAGCAAGGAGGCTGCCCATGTTCGACGCCTGTGGAGGTTGTGAGCGCCGTGGCACCGCCGGAGAGGTGTTCGACTGGTGCGCGCACTGCGAATTGTCCCTGTGTCCCGGCTGCCTCGTGCGCGGCTGCTGTGGCAGCGCACCCGCGGACTCCGGGCGGGGCGCCCTCAAGGAGCTGCCCGACCCGCCACCTCCCGAGCGCGAAGTCCTTCCGGAGGACTTCGGAGGCCGGTGCTGCACGCACGCCCGCGCGGTGGCGTGCTCCTGCGCCTTCCACTGGGTCTGCACGCGCCACGGCGACCTGCACGTGGGCACCCACGACTGAGGGCGTTGACACACGGGCGGCCTGTCCACGAGGTTTCCGCCTTCTTTCAGGCATTCCCGCCCGGACACAGCACGGAGCACGAACACCATGGGTCTCGCCGAACGGTCGGAACTGGCCGCGTTCAAGAACGACACCTTCGCCTCGAAGGTGGCGGAGCTGAAGGAGGCCGCGGCGGGCGCGGACATCCAGGTGACGCTGGACGAGGCGAGCTTCACCACCGTGGCCGCCATCCAGATGCTCTCCAACGGCGTCTTCGACCGGCTCATCGACGACATGAAGTCCATCTGTAGCGACGCCATCGGAAAGCAGGCTGTCCGGGAAGGCATCAGGACGTTGCACATCGTCCACAAGGACGCGCCGGGCTTCACGCTGGACCTGACGGACGGCACGCTCACCCTGCGCGCGAAGCTGGACGGCTCCCTCGGCGAGGACATGCCGGGCTACGGCACGTACCGGGCCTTCCTGCTGAAGAAGCTGTAGGCCCCGCACGGCTTCACCGACCGGAGGGCCGCTTTGTCAGCGGTGTCCTCCGGCACGGGACATTCCGTCCGGCTCAGGGCACGTCCAGCGTGACGCCCTGCCCCGGGACGGCCATCACCCAGCGGACGACGTCCGGCTTGCCGCCGCAGGTGACGCGCACCTCGAACTCGCGCCCCGCGAGCATCTGATTGGACAGGGGCGTCTGGCCCTCCAGCACCTGCGAGCCCAGCGCCACGCGGCAGCCTTGGGCACCGGTGATGCTGAGCGTGCCCCGGGCATCCGCCTGGGGCGGAGCGTCCGCGAGCGTGCGCAGGTCGATGTGCTCCGACTTCGGCACCTTGCCGAAGCGGTGCAGCTTGCCGTCCACGGCCGTGGAGATGAGCCAACCGGCGGTGCCTTCGGGCAGGCCCTGGCTCGCATCCAGCAGGACGCCGGACACGTAGACGCGCTCGCCCTCCTGGGCGTTGCGCACCTCCACGCCGCCCTTGGGCAGCAGGAACACCAGCGCGAGCCCCGCGAGCACCAGGCCCACGCCGCCCACGATGAGCCCCTTGCGCTGACCGGGCGTCAGCCCCTTCCCCGTCGCTTCGGCGGTGGGCGCCGGAGCCGAGGGGGAGACCGCGTGGACAGGGGCCGGCGGCGCGGCCACGGGAGCCGCCGGAGGCCGCGCGGGCGGAGCCACGGGAGCGGACACCGGCGGAGCATGCGGGGCAGCCACGTGCGGCGGCGGCGCGGCCACGGGGTGGTGTCCCCCATAGGCCGCGTGGGAGCCGGTCGGCGGCGGCGCATGGTGCCCCAGCGGCGGCTGCGGGGCGCTTCCCTGCTGCGCGTGGGCGGCCCCGTATTGCGCGTGGGTGCCCCCATGCGACGGGGGCGCTGCCACGGGGTGCGGCTGCGGAGCCGCGGTCAGGGGGGCGACGGAGGGCACCGACACCGACGGACGGGCGGGCGCCTGCGGCGGAGGCCCCACGCGCGTGGGCACGTTGGCGGACGCCGCGGGGCGCACCGCGGTGGGCGGCGGCATCGGCGACGTGGGCGGAGGCGCGGCCGGGCGCGACGGACGGGGCGCGGCGGCCACGGGCGGTGCCACCGGAGGCGCGGAGGCCATGGGCGGCCCGTTGACGGAGACGACCTCTGTGCCCCGCTCGGCGGGCTCCGGCGGGGAAGCCACCGGGGGCGGCTCCATCCGGGGCATGCTGCCGGAACCGCCGCGCACGGGCGGACGGGACAGGTCCGACGGGGCCCGCATGTCGCTGCCCGAGCCCGTGCTCACGTTGCGCGAGTGCGAGCCCGTGCCCGGCATCAGCGCCCGAGGGTTGGAGCCCGTCCCCGGGCCGGCGATGGACGACGGCGCGTACTCGGAGAGCCGGTCGCCCAGCGTCTCCTTGAAGAACTGCGCCACCGACGCGGGCGACGAGGACAGCCGGTGGTGCGTGATGACGGCTTCGATCTCCTCGCGCATCGCCGCCGCGGAGGGCGTGCGCCGTGCCGGGTCCTTCACCAGCGCGCGCAGGATGAGGTCCGACACGTCCTGCGGGATGTGGGGCCGCAGCTGCGAGGGCACCGGCGCGGGCTCGCGCACGATGGCCGCGAGCGTGGCCGCGTCGTGGTCCCGGCGGAACGGCAGCTGGCCGGTGAGCAGTTCGAAGAGCACCACGCCCAGCGCGAACACGTCGTTGCGCCAGTCCAGCGGGCGGCCGCTGGCGGCCTCCGGGGAGAGGTACGAAATCTTCCCCTTGATGACGCCCGCCTGCGTGTGCTCCTCGCCCTGCACCTTGGCGATGCCGAAGTCCGACAGCTTGATGGCGCCGTCCAGCGACACCAGCACGTTGTGGGGGCTGACGTCGCGGTGCACCACCGGGTGCGCCGTGCCGGAAGGGTCCACGTAGCTGTGCGCGTAGTGCAGGCCCGCGGCGACCTCCGCCACGATGCGCAGCGCGTGCTCCAGCGGCAGCGCCATGCCCTTGCGGCGCAGCTCCGTGAGCAGGCGCTTCAGGTCCGGGCCGCGCACGTACTCCATCAGGATGTACGCCACGCCGTCCGTCACGCCCACGTCGAAGGTCTGCACGACGTTGGGGTGCGTGAGGCGCGCGTTGGCGCGGGCCTCGGCGAAGAGCATGTCGACGAACTCAGGATTCTCAGCGAACTGCGCGAGAATCTTCTTCATCACCACGAACTTCTCGAAGCCCTTCACGCCCTGCTGCTTGGCGAGAAACACTTCCGCCATGCCGCCCTGCCCCAGCCGGCGGATGATCTGCAGCCGCGCGCCGCTGGTGTGCGTGTCCGTGGCTGACGAGCCCCGGGCGCCGGGGTCCGTGTTGGTGGAGCCGAAGAGGTACTGACTGAGCGCGCGCTGCTCCAGCGCCTCGATGTCCTCCAGCGGCTTGTCGGTGAGCGGCGTGCGCGCGAGCAGCCCCTGGAACTGCGCGAGCGCCGGAGCCCGGGAGCTGCCGCCGCAGACGGGGCACACGCGCTCCATGGTGCCCTTGGCGCGCAGCACCTCCAGGTACTCGGAGGTCTGGATGCGCTGGTGGGTGACCTGGCCGCAGTTGCGGCAGTCGCACGGCAGCCACAGCGTGGCCAGCTTCGCGGGCAGCGTCTTGGTGGACTTCGCCAGCACGGCCAACAGCGGCGGCGGCACGCGGCACAGCACCACCTGGGCGCCCTGCGCGGCCACATCCAGCACCTGTTCGATGCGCGGCAGCGCTTCCTGATCCACCACGCTCACGTGGCAGCAGTCGAACGCGACGCGCCCCTCCAGGCCGGACGCCAGCCGGCGCACGTTGAGGTCGCCCTTGAGCGTGCTGGCCAGGGTGATGAAGGTGATGTCGTCCTGGACGATCTTCAGGTGCGACGAGAGCTCGGACGGCTCCGATGGGATGCCAGAGCGCAGGTAGCGCAGCACCGCTGGATCCACCGCGGAGAACTGCTGGCGGCGCGCGAAGTCGAAGAACTCCGTGGGCTCGTCCGCGAACTCCAGCGGCTGGGAGCACACCGGGCACTGGTGCGGCGGGGCCCCGCCCTGCTCCAGCACCTTCGCCTCCTCCACCAGGCGGACCAGCCGCAGCCGGTCCTCCTTGCAGAAGCGGCACGTGTATGGCGCCAACAGTGAGAGCACGCGCGCGACGCCCGCGAAGCCCTCCACCATGTTGAGCTGATCCACCACCACCGGCGGCGCGTTGACGACGTACAGCCCCGACACGCCCTGCGGCGGGTGGCCGGCGAACTCAATCCACCGGCGCACGCCGAAGGAGCTGATCCGCTCCACCAGGCCCAGGTCCACCACCACCAGGCCCTGGATGCCCTTGGACGCTGGCGTGAGGGGGAAGGTTTCGTCGATCACCCCGGCCACGCGCACGTGGGTCAGACTGCCCACGCGCAGGGAGGTGATGCTGGCATTGGAAGTTTGGCTCTCCACCCGCCTACCCTCGTTCCAGACTGAACAGCAGCGACTTGGGCTGCGCGGCCCGGCGGCGCGCGTCGCCCAGGTCCACTCCACAGGCGAACTGTGTGCGCTTTCCCGGAGTCACCCGCACCGCCACCGCGTCGCTGTGCTCCAGGATGCGCCGCAGACCCAGGCCCGCGCCACCACCCGAAGCATCTACCTGCGCCTTCTCACCCCAGGCCTTCATCACTCGCACCAGCGGTGACACCGACAGGCGGCCGAAGCGGTCCGTCGCCTCCAGCCACGCCCTGCCGTCCGCCACCGCCCACGACACCAGACAGCGGTCTTCATCCGCCACCGACTGCACCTGGCCGCGCCGGTGGGCGTACTTCGGCTCGCCGCTTCCGTCCACTGGCGCGTCGAGCAGCGCGTTCACGCCAATCTCATGGACGACATCCGCCACCCGGCTGGCCGCGCCCTTGGAGCCGCCAGCCTGGAGGACGGCCTCGGCCGCGCGCTCGCCCACGGCCGTCACCTCCGCCACGCTGCCCAGCCACGCCACGGACGTGGCTGCTTCCTTGGGGATCATGGGCTCGCCGCGCAGGAGCGCGCTCAACAGCCGCGCCTCCCAGGCGGACGGCTGGCCGCCCTCACGGGTGGCCAACAGCAGCGCCGGGGGGCGGCGTTCCAGGAGCGCGGCGTGGGCGGGAGTGAACCGCCCGTCGAACAGCACCAGCTGCGGCGCCGCGTCGTCACCGCGCCCCAGCAACAGGCCGTCCCGGGCCAGCACTCCGGAGGCCTTCTCCAGCGCCTCCGGCGTGAGCGTCGTGTCCGGCGTCAACTTCAGGGGAGCATCCTTCACGGCGGCGACGGTATCCAAACAGCGCCCTAATAATGGAGTCGAACTTCTGTGAAGACGCCCAGCGGCGGTGCAGGGAAGCCGTGGGACTCCTCGTACTTCGCGTTGAAGAGGTTTGTGCCCAACAGGGACACCGCCACGCGCTCGTGGACGTTGAAGCCCACGCGCGCGGTCGCGGTGATGTAGCTGGGCAGCTTCACGCGGGTGGTGGTGCCGACGTTCTCGTCCACCACGAAGCCCGGATCATACCGGGCGCCCACGAACAGGCCGTAGAGCTCCACGAAGGCGAACTTGCCGATGTTGGTGCGGCCGCGCAGGTAGACGCGGTGGCTGGGCGCGTAGTCCAGCGGGTAGCTGGATCCGCCGCCCACCGGCAGCGCCTGGGCGTCCAGGAACTGGTAGGCCACGTCGAAGGACGAGTTGAGGGACGGCACCTGCGCCGCCGCTTCCGCCTCGAAGCCCGCCACGCGCGCGTCGCCCAGGTTCTTGAACTGGGACGTGGAGCCGAAGAGGAGCTCCTGATTGATGAAGTTGCGGGCGCGGTTGTAGAAGCCCGTGCCCGTCAGGCGCACCCTGCGGTCCATCGGCCAGAAGTCCACCGCCGCCTCCACCGTGTCCAGCGTCTCCGCGCGCAGGGCCGGGTTGCCCAGGAGCGTCGCGGCGTACATCTGCTGGTTGATGGCCAGCTCCGCCATCGTGGGCGCGCGGAAGGCGCGGCCGTAGTTGGTGCGCAGCGTGAGCAGCTCCGGGATGGCGTGGAACACGACGCTGGCGCGCGGGGACACCTGATCCGTCTTCGCCTCCCAGACCTTGGAGGGGATCTGGTAGTTGTCGTAGCGGGCGCCCGCGCCCACCACCAGCCGGTCCGTGATGCGGTACTCCGCGTCCACGAAGCCGCCCAGGATGGTCTGCTTCGTGTCGTCCAGGGTCAGGCCGGGCAGGATGTTCTGGTTGTTCACCTGGTCGGCCTTCACGTCGCCGCCGACGGTGACGGAGAGCTTGTCCAGGGAGAACAGCGCGCGCGCCTCACCGCCCAGGCGGCTGCGCTTGCCCAGCGTGTCCTCCAGGGCGCCGGTGACCTCGTTCTCCAGCGTCACGTTGCGGCGCTTGAAGAAGGCGTAGGCCTGGGCGAACACGCGCACGTGGTCCGTCACCTGCTGATCCAGCTGCAGGCCGGCGTTCAGGTTCTGGACGTGCTCGTTGTCCTGCGCGGTGTAGTGGCAGCGGCCGCAGTTGCCCACGGTGGAGATGTTCTGACCGCCGGGCCGGCCGATGTTGCCGTCCGTGAAGTCCGCGTCCAGCGCGAGGGGGCCCACGCGGACCTTGCCGTTCACCTGGTGGACCAGCGAGTCCTCGTTGGTGTCCGTCTGGTTCAGCTGCGGGTTGTTGAAGAGCTGCGGGCCGTCCGAGCCGAAGCCGTAGTAGCCGAGCAGCGCCTCCACCGGGCCGCCGCGGCCGGCGACGTTGGTCTGCAGGCGCCAGGTCTTGTCCTGGCCCGCGAGGATGCGCGCGTCCGCGCCCACGTTCTGGCCCTTGGCGATGAGGTCCGCGGGCTGGCGCTCGATGATGTTGATGACGCCGCTGAAGGCGTTGGAGCCGTAGAGCGACGAGCCCGGGCCGCGGATGACTTCCACCTGCTTCAGGTTGGTGAGCGGCGTCGTCTCATCCGCGTAGAACTGGCCCGTCCAGGGGTCCGTCAGCGGACGGCCGTCCTTGAGGAGCAGGAGTCGGTTGGACAGGTAGTTGGAGCCCAGGCCGCGCGCGCTCACCGCCGCCTTGCGCATGGAACCCCGGCGGCACTCCATGCCGGGGAAGTACTGGATGGCCTCGCAGAGCGAGAACTGGCCGGTGCCTTCCAGCTCCTCCGCGGGGATCCAGGACACCGTGAGGGGCACGTCGGAGATGCGCTGGCTGCGCTTGGACGCCGTGGTGACGACGGCCTCGCTCAGCGCCCTGTTGATGTTCTGCTCCAGGTCGTCGCCACCGCCCAGGTCCGGGCCGTCCAGGCCGGAGAGGCTGGAGGGCGGAGGCAGCGCGCGGTCGGAGGTGGGCTCCGTGAAGGGCGCGCGGTCCGGGACGTTGTCCGCCGTGCGCGGCTGCGACGACGGCAGCACCGCGCCGGCACCCAGCGCGGGCGCGGGCGGCGGGTTGGACGGGATGTCCGAAGTCAGCGGCCCGTCATATGGCGACGGCGAGGCCACGGGCAGCGGATCCGAAACGGACGGGCCAGGGCCGGCCACGGGGGCGAGCGGCGCGGGCGGCGGCTCGGTCGCGAGCGCCGGCGGCTGCGCGGCGGGCTCGTCCCCGGGAATGGGCTCCACGTCCGTCGGCGGGGGCTGCGCCTTAGCGCCCCGGCGCGTCTTCGCCGTGCGCGGAGGCTTCGCGCCGGGCGTTGCGGCCTTGGCACCCGGCGTTGCGGCCTTGGCACCCGGCGTTGCGGCCTTGGCGCCCGGCGTGGTGGCCGCGCGCTTGCGGGTGGCCTTGGGCCGCGTCTTGGGGGCGGGCTCCTGGGCCTCCTGGGCCTGGGCCGTCTCCAATGCGAAGAGGGACAGGGCGCAAACCACCAGGGTCAGGCAAGCGCGCGCGCCCATCCGACCGGCAAACCCCTTCACCGCGTTGGTGCGCGATCCACCGTACTCAGTCGAGTCCATCGTTCTCAATTCCACGAGGGGAAGCAGGGGGTATCCGCGGTTCTAGCGCCAGGAACCAGAGCCGGTGCTACTGGCAATCGTTCTCAGGGACGAGTTTCCACCCCTGAACGGTGGCGTTCCGCTCGACTTCTCAAATTACCGCAATAGCTCGCCTTAGGCCAAGTCATGGCTGTCGATCGCGGTGAAACACGCGCACGGCGGTGGAAACACCGTGCGCGGATCAGCTCACGGCGCAATCAGTCATCCGGCTGTTCGGCGGAGACGGACAGGTCGTCCACGAACGGCGGGAGCGCGGGACCCAGCGACTCGGATTGGACGAGCACGGGCGTCTCCACCCGCAGGTCGGGAGAGTCCGCGAGGACGGGCTGACGGCGCGGGGGGCCCTGGGTGACGAGCTTGCGGAAGTCCTCGAACTCGCGGCCCTGGATGCGGGCGAAGGCGTCGAACGGGGCGACCGCACCCACGGAGGACAGGGACTGGGACAACGCGTCTCCCCCGCCCTTCAGGTCCACCAGCACGGCGCCCGGCACCCGGGTGCTCTTGAAGAGCACCCGCATGTCCTTGGGCACGTGCGCCACCGGCACGAGCGCGGCCTCCGCGCCCTTGGCCTCCAGCATCTTCACCGCCGACTCCACGTTGGGCACCGGAACCAGCTTGAAGTGCTTCTGCGCGTCCAGGTCGCCGCCCAGCACGACGTGGGAGACGAACTTGGGATCCGAGGAGCCCGCGCCCTTGACCAGCGCCATGCGCTTGCCGGCGAGGTCCTTCACGGTGCCCTTCTGGAGGGAGATGATGGCCCAGCGCTGCTGCGTCTCACCGGCGCGCGGCGCGTACGCCACCGGCTCCGCCTTGGAGCCCAGCTGCACCGCGGCCCAGCCGTCCACCACGGCGAAGTCGATCTGCCCCTCCCCCACCGCCTTGGAGAAGTCCTCGTAGCGGCCAAAGCTCTTGGCGCCAACGGGGCGGCCCAGGCTGGCCTCCAGCTTCTGGGCGAGCGCCTCCGCGTACTGGAAGCGCTCCTGGCCGTCCGACAGCGTGGTGGCGAGGAACACGCCCAGCGTGGCCTTCTTCGGCGCGGCGGACGCGGGGCTGGCAACGGAAACGGCGAACAGCACGGCGGCGAGCAGGAGGCTCCCCCGCGCGACAAGGGATGGCGTCTTCACGGCGTCTCCTCCGCGACCCCGGTGGCCGGCGTGACGCCCTGCGCGTCACCCAGTCCATAGAGGCCCTGCAGGCGGTCCTTCCATTCCCGCACCTGGGCGGCGCGGGGGCCCGCGCCAGCAGCCAGGTAGCGGCGCCAGGCGTCCACGGCCTCGGCGGGTTCATGCCGTCGCTCCTGCGCGTCGATGCCCAGGTTGAGCGAGGCGACAGGTACGGCGGTCTCCAGGCGCTTCCACGTCGCGAGCGCCGAAGCGCTGTCGCCCTGGCGCCAGTCCACGCACGCCAGGTTGTGCTGCACCAGCGCGTCGTCGGGCGTCGCGGTGAGCGCGGCCTTCAGCGCCTTCTCCGACGCCTTCATGTTGCCGGAGGCGTACGCGAGCGCCGCCTCACGACGCAGCAGCGCGCCGGTGAGGTTGCCCATCCACTTGGGCTGCCCGGGCATGGGCTTCTTCTGGGCGGTGGTGAGCAGCTTGCGCGAGGGCGCGACCTTGCCCTGGCGGTAGAGCACCCACGCGTCCGCGAGCGTGCGCGTGTTGGGCCACGCCCATTCCGGAGCAGGCGTGAGGGAGCGCTTGAGGCCCGCGGTGGCCTCCGCGAACTTCCCTTCCTCCGCGCGCGTGAGCGCCCGGGCGAAGGCGGCCAGCTTCGCCAGGTCCGCGCGCTTGCTGGTGCCCAGGCGGTCCACCGCGTCCAGGTCCCGGTTCGCCGCGGCGGCGTCGCCCGATTCCAGCTTCGCCAGGGCCCGGCGCACCAGCACGCGAGGCAGGTTCGCCTCCGCCACCTTCGCGGCCGTCTTGGAGGGGCCCGCGTCGGTCAGCCGCTGCACGGCGGCATCCACCTGACCCAGCTCCACCTCCGCGAGCGCGGCGCCCGCGGACGCTTCCGCGCGCTGATCCGGCTCCTGGGTGGCCTCACCGGACTGGGTGAACGCGGCGAGCGCGGCCTGCGCGTCGCCTCCGCCCAGCCGGGCATAGCCGAGCAACAGGTGCTCGCGCCAGGTCGCGCCCGGCAGCGTCACCGCGCCCTCCATCACCTTGCGGGCCTCCGCGAACTGGTGGCTGTCCAGGAGCGCCGCGCCCAGCCGGCGGGCCATGGGCACGGAGCGGTCCAGGTCATACGCACGGCGCAGGTCGCGCACGGCGTCTTCCAGGCGCTGGGTCCCGGCGCGATCTCTCGCGCGGTGGGCCAGGGCCCGGGCCAGCCACTGCTTCGCGCCAGGGTGGTTGGGTTCCACCTGGAGCGCGCTGCCGTAGTCCTCGATGGCCTGGTCCCACTGGCCGGTGGCGAAGTGATCCGCGCCCAGCAGCACGTGGCCCAGCGCCTGGCGCGGGGCCATCTCCACCACGCGCCGGTGCACCTCCACCGCGCGCTGGTAGCGGCCGGCGCGGCGGTTGACGGAGCCCAGCGTCGCCCACAGCTCCAGGCTGCCGCCGCCCGACTTCACGGCGGACTCCAGGAACTGGATGGCCTCCTCGTGGCGCGCCTGCGCCTGGAGCGCCTTGCCCACGGCGATCTGGCCCAGGAGCAGGCCTGGCTGCAGCTCCAGCACCTTGCGGAACTCCGCTTCCGCCTGCGCGGGCTGCTTCTGCGCGAGCCGCACGTCACCCAGGAGCAGGTGCGCGGCGGGCGTGGAGCCCAGCTTCATCAGGGCGGTGGCCTGGAGGTCCGCGCGCGGCACGTCACCCGCAGCGAGGTACAGGCGCGCGAGGCGCTCCTTCGGCTCCGCTACCTGCGGGAACTTCGTCACCAGCCGCTCCAGGAGCGCGCGGGACTCCTGCACGTGGCCTTCCATCTCCAGCACGGCCGCGAGGCCGATCTGCGCGGTCGCGGACTCGGCCCGGCCAGCCTGCGCCTTCTCGAACGAGGCGCGCGCGGCGACAGCGTCCCGGCGGATGAGGTGCGCCTTGCCCAGCAGCTCGTGGATCTGGAAGTCGTTGCCCGCGAGCTTCTCCGGACGCAGCGTCAGGTAGCGCTGCAGCCGCGTCACGGCCCGGTTCCCGTCCTGGACGTAGAGGTAGTAGCTGGCCAGGTAGTAGTGGACGATGAGGTGGTCCGGCTGATCCGCGGCGGCCACCTGCTCCAGCACCGGCACCGCCTCCTGGAAGCGGCGCAGCTTGAAGTACGCGGTGCCCAGCGGGTACGCGAGCGACAGCTCCTGCGGGTTCTGCGCGAACACCGGCGCAAGGCGCGTCACCGTGCGCTGGAAGTCCTGGAGCGCGTTGGCGGCGCTGCCCAGGCCCGCGGCGGCGAACACGGACTGCGGCTCCTGCGTGAGCGCCTGCTCGAAGAGCTGGAGCGCCTTCTTGAACTTCTCCTCCGCCTCCTTCTTGTCGCCCTTGGAGGCGGCGGCGTTGGCGGACACGAGGGCCTGCTCGCCCTGCTCCGTCATGCGCTGCGCCTCGGTGGCGGGCGGTGGGCGGAACTGGGCGAGCGCCGCCGGCGGGCCGGCCAGGGTGGCCAGCAGGGCGAGCGCGGTGGAGACGCGGCGCGGGGAACGGTGGAATGGGCGCATGCGGTTCGTCAAGGCGAGGGGGCGGGGCTGAATTCGGCGACGATGACGGTGATGTCGTCGCGCTGGGGCTGGCCGGCACTGTACGCGCGCACGTCCGCGAGGAGCGCGTCGCGAAGGGCGTCGGCGGGGAGGTGGGCGTGGGTCTGGAGCGCGGCGGCCAGCCGCTGCGTGCCGTAGAGCCGGTTGGCGCCGTCGCGCGCCTCGGTGAGGCCGTCCGTGTACCAGACGACGATGTCACCAGGGCTCAGCTGCGCCTGGCGCGACGTGAACTGCGACGCCACGTTCGCGCCCAGCAACGGACCGCGCGCCGGCAGCGACGAAATCTGCCGTGTGTTCCGGTTGTAGACGGCCGCCGCCGGGTGGGCGCCCGCCGCGTAGTCAATCTGGCCGCTGTACACGTCGATGACCGCGAGCGCACTGGACATCTGGTGCTCGCCGCGGCCCACGTTGGCCAGCGTCACGTTGAGCGCGGTGATCAGCATCTGCGCGTGCACCTGCGACGGCTCGCGCAGCGTCATGGCGGAGGCGAAGCCGCTGGTGGCGCTGGTGGCGACCAGCGACGTGGACAGACCGTGGCCCGTCACGTCTCCGATGCCAATCACCACGCGCCGGTCGTCCAGCGCGGCGCGGAACCACCAGTCGCCGCCGCACGCGTCCGCGGGCACCACCAGCCCGGCCAGCCGCAGCGGGCCCACCGTCACGGCCTCGCGACCCGGCAGGAGCGTCTCCTGCACCGTACGCGCGAGCGACACCTCGCGCTCCAGCTGTGCCTTGGCGCGCACGTCCTCCAGCAGGACCTTGATGCGCTCCGCCATGTGGTTGAACACCACGCCCAGCGTCGTCACCTCGCGGCCCGCGCCCGGCGCAGTGCCCGCGCGAGCGCCCAGGTCACCGGCGGCCAGCTGCATCACGCGGTGGGTGAGCACGCCCAGCGGCTTGGTGATGCGGCGGCTCTGGAAGGCGGCCAGCACGCCGGCCAGTACGACGAAGCCCACGCCCAGCCCGACGATGCGCAGCGTGTTGGCGCGCACCGCGGCGCGGTTGGTCTCCTCCAGTTCGTGCAGCTGCTTCTGCAGGTCCTCCAGCGAGTAGCTGATGACGACCACGCCCTTGCCGGCCTGCGAGCCGTAGTCGAGCGGTTCCTGGAACTCGAAGACGGGCTGGCCCTGGAAGAAGGCGCTGGCCCAGCGGCGCTCCGCGGTGCGGCCTCCGGAGGACTCGCCCAGCTTGGCGGACGGGTCGCTGTCCGCGACGAGCTGCCCGTCCGCGTCGAACATCTGCACGCGCAGGATGTTTCGGTTGTCCGCGATGATGGAGCGCGCCACTTCCGTGAGGAACGCGTAGTTGTTGTCGCGCAGGCTGGTGGCGGAGGTGAGCGCCAGCGTGTGGCTCACCGTCTGGCCCAGTTCGCGCGCCTGGGACTGGAGCCGCTGCGTGAAGCGGTCCGACGTCGCGGTGAGCTGCGCCTCCGTCGTCTTCGCGGACAGCGCGGCCAGCAGGCCCACGATCACGATGACCAGCGCGCCCGTGGTGAGCAGCAGCAGCTGATCCAACCGGAGCCCGCGGATGGCCGCCACGTTGGGCAGCTCTCCGGCCTCCATGGGCGCGATGACCGTGCTCGTGGGCTCCGTCGCCGGCAGCCCCACCGAGCCCGTCAGCCGGGTGGCCGTGTTCTCCCCACGCAGCCCGGTGAGCTCCCGGGAATGGGTGCCGGTGTACTCCGGTGGAGGAGGCGGGGTGCCGGGCGCCGCATCGGATGCATCAGGTGATTCGGGCACGGGATCGAGGCGCGGGTTCGTACGGGACAAAGGCACACCTGGGGGAGCCCGCGTCGGAGAACGCGGTCGGGGCGGGGCGGACTGTATCTCACTTCCTGATTGACGCGAGGAGTCCACCTGTCAGGCGATTCCTCGCGGGCGCCCCCTCTCCCGCCCCCCCAACGGCCGTGCGATCAGCCCGGACCGGGAGCGTCCAACCGCCTCCTGGAAGCAGCACGTCACGAGGGCATGGATGAGTTCCGCTCATTGCCGCGTCGCGCCACCCGGGGGCCGAAAGGTGATGGCGAACACCCAAGGCATCAGGGTCCTTGAGTCGGGAGGCCGCGTTCGGAGTATAGGGGCGTCCCTTTCTTTCCCTTCGAGGTCCTCCGCCCGTGTCCCGGCCCCGGTTGATCAAAGAGAACTCCGCGCCGCTCTCCCTGCCCCGAGAGCAGCTCATTCGCATCCATGACCTGATGGTGAAGGCGCGCGTCCTGGAGGAGCGCCTGATCCAGATGTACAAGCAGGGCCACGGCTACTTCTGGATCGGCGGCCCCGGTGAGGAGGCGTTCAACGTCCCCCTGGGCATGCTGATGAAGGTCGGCGAGGGCCCGGCCTACGACTACCTGCACGCGCACTACCGTCAGTCCGCGACGCTGCTCGCCATGGGCGAGGAGCCCATCGGGGCGCTGCGGCAGATGAAGAACACGGCCACGGACCCCTACTCCGGCGGCCGCAACTTCGCGGGCCACTTCAGCCGGCGCTCGAAGAACATCGCGCCCGTCACCTCCCCCATCGAGGTGCAGTACGCCGTCGCGCCGGGCACGGCCATGGCCCAGAAGCGCCACGGAGGCGACGGCATCACCATCGTCACCGGTGGCGACGCGGGCACGGCCGAGGGCGATTTCGCCAGCTGCCTCATCTGGAGCAGCCGCCCGGCCAACCCGCTGCCCATCCTGATCATCGTCACCAACAACAACTGGGGCATCAGCACCACTTCGGACGGCCAGCACGGCGAGACGAACATCAGCGACCGCGCGCGCGCCTTCAACATCCAGGCGAAGACCATCAACGGCATTGATCCGGTGGAGTCCTACCAGGAGATCCAGGCCGCGATGGAGTACGTGCGCAAGGAGCGCAAGCCCTTCTTCATCGAGGCGCGCGTGTCCCGCCTGTACGGGCACTCGTCCGCGTCCGGCGCCAACTTCGTGAACGAGGAGCAGGACTGCCTGCGCTTGTTCGAAACGCGTCTGGAGCAGGAAGGCGTCCTCAACCGCGAGCAGATGGACGAGGCGCGCACCCGGTACGCGGAGGAGCTGGCCGCCGCGGCGCGCACCGTTCGCGACGAGCCGCAGCCCTCTGGCGACACCATCTGGGACCACATCTACGCGGAGAAGAAATAACCATGGCGAACATGGCACAGGCCATCCGCATGGCCCTGCACTACGCGGAAGAGAACCTGGGCGTCACCGACATCTTCGGCGAGGACGTGGGCGCCCCGCTGGGCGGCGTCTTCACCTGCACGCAGGGCCTGAAGACGGCGTGGAACAGCCCCCTGGACGAGCGCGGCATCATTGGCGCGGCCATGGGCCTGGCGATGGCGGGCCACCGCCCCGTCGCGGAGATCCAGTTCTGCGACTACATCTACAACACCATCGACCTGCTCAAGCTCGTGGGCAACACGCACTGGTCCACGAACGGTGACTGGTCCGTGCCCATGGTGGTGCGCACGCCCGTGGGCAGCGGCATCCGCGGGTCGCTGTACCACTCGCATTCCTTCGACGCGACGATGACGCACATCCCCGGCTGGAAGGTCGTCATGCCCTCCACGCCGCTGGACGCGTACGGGCTGCTCATCTCCGCGTGCCAGGAACCCAACCCCGTCATGTTCCTGGAGCCCAAGGCGCTCCTGCGCGTGAAGGGCGACGAGCGCATCCCCGGCGAGCCCGACGACGACCGCGCGCTGTCGAAGATGATCGACGCGCCCCTGGGTGACCGCTCGCAGTGGAAGCCCCAGTGGCCCCTGGTGGAGGCGTTCGCCATCCCCATTGGCAAGGGCAAGCTCGTGCGCGAGGGCACCCAGGCCACGGTCATCAGCTACGGCCGCACCATGCCCCTGTGCATCAAGGCCGCCGCCCAGTTGGAAGAAGAGGGCCTGAGCGTGGAGGTCATCGACCTGCGCTCGCTCTGGCCGTACGACTGGGAGATGATCAAGGCCTCCGTCCAGAAGACGGGCCGCGTGCTCTTCGTCAACGAGGACACGGAGGTCACCAACTTCGGCGAGCACCTGGTCCGGCGCACCGTGGAGGAGCTGTTCTACTCGCTGCTCGCGCCGCCCCGGCTGGTCGCCGGCAAGTTCATCCCGGGCATCGGCCTGGCGGACGCGCTGGAGATGGCGTCCGTGCCGCAGCAGAACGACGTCACCACCGCCCTGCGCAACCTCTGCCGCGAGCAGCCGTAGGCGCTGGCCCGGGTTTCCGCCTACACCGCAGAAAGACATCCGGGCCGCCGTTCCTCTTTGGAGGCCGGCGGCCCAGTCGTTAGAATCCCAACTTCCGTGTCCCAGCCCATCGTCCGCACCATGACCCCCGCCCCAGACGCCAACGCCTTCCGCATCCGCCGCGCGCGTCGCGGTGACGCCGAGGTCATGGCCCAGCTGCTGCGCGAGCTGGGCTACCCCCAGGGCACCGATCAGCAGACGGTGCACTGGGTCATCAGCCATCCGGAGATTGAAATCTTCGTCGCGGGAGACCCCCAGGACCGCGCGGTGGGCATGGTGTCCTTCAGCCACCGGCCGCAGCTGCGGCTGCGCGGGCGCGTGGCCACCGTGGACGAGCTCGTGGTGTCCGAGGGTTGGCGCCGCCGGGGCGTGGGCCGCGCGCTGCTCGCGCAGGTGGCCCAGCGGGGCAAGGTGCTGAGCGTGAAGCAGCTGCAGCTCATCGCCCCCATCAACGTCACCGAGGAGACGCGCGCCTTCTACCGGGCGTGCGGCTACGTGGAAGGTGACTCCGGGGTGTTCCGCCACGCGGAGTACGAGCTGCCCCAGCGGTAGTGGGAAGCCTCGCGAGGACCCGGCGTCATGGCCGGGCCCGTTCGCGGGGTGAAGCGTTTCAGCGCTTGAAGCTCGCGATGACGCGGCGCAGGCGCTCGTGGTCCTCTTCGCTCACGTCGATGAAGCGCACGCCGATGGCCTCCGCCTCGTCGCGCACCCATGCGACGACGGCGGTGAGGTGGAAGTCCTCCCCGTCGATGACCATGGCCAGCCGCACCTGCGCGCCCACGTCGTAGGACTTGCGCGTGCGCAGGCACAGACCGCCGGCGGACACATTCAGGGAGTAGGCCCGCAGCGCGCGCGCCGCGTCCTCCATCTGCTCGAAGCGCACTTCGAACCGCGCCGCCACGCGCTCCTCTGCGCGACGGTTCATGTACGGGTCTGGCTCCACCGGCCCATCCAACTTCGTGTTCATGCGCACCCTGACCCCCTCGGTTCTCGGACCGGAAGTGTCGGCTGGTTTCCAGGCCCGGTTCAAGGGCCCACGGACAACGGAATGGCTCGTGTAAGTCCCAGGCTACTTCGAAGCCAGGAGTTTCCGGATGAGTGCACGTCTCGTGTTGCTGGGTGGAGCCCTGATGTTGGGGCTGTGGGTGGCGGGCTGCGATGACGGAGAAACTGTCCGCCCGCCAACGGATGGGGGCACGTCCCTGGATTCCGGGACCGATGCCGGAGATTCCGGGACTGTCGATGCTGGCGATGGCGGCGGGGGCGGAAGCTCCGACTTCGCGTGCAACGTGGCGAAGCAGGAGGGCTGCGCCGCGGGCCAGAGCTGTCTGTACACGGACCTGGCGGATGGCGGCACGGGCAGCCAGTGCTTCGCGGCCGCGTGCGACGTGGTCCGCCAGGACTGTCCGTCCGGACAGCGGTGCACCTACGTGGGAACCGACGGCGGCAGCACCGCGCGCCAGTGCGTCGCCGCGGGCACCGCCACGGAGGGCGCGCCGTGCACGCTGGCCGAGTCGCCTCCGGGCCAGACGTACGACACGTGCGCGGCGGGCCTGTACTGCAAGGACGCGTCGCAGGACGACGGCGGCACGGGCTTCTTCTGCCGCAAGCTGTGCCACGCGCCGTCCGACTGCGGCTCCGGCGAGTGCAACACCGTGCTGCGGCTGAGCGGCACGCGCGAGCTGCCGCTGGTGTGTGGCCCCGCGTCCGCGAGCTGTGATGCGTTCGCGCAGGACTGCGAGAGCCCGCTGGGCTGCTACCCGGCCGCCAACGGCCCGGTGTGCGCGGGTCAGGGAGGGCTGACGGAAGGCGCCGCGTGTGAGTTCAGCAACCAGTGTTCACGGGGCAGCACCTGCGTGATGGCCGACGGCAGCGGCACGTGCCGGACGCTGTGCCGCACGCCCGCGGGCTCACCGGGGTGCGCGAACGGCGTGACCTGCCGGCCCATCAACAACAACGGCGACGTGGGGGCCTGCGTCCCGTAGGCAACGGATTGCCCACGGAAGGAAGCTTCTCCACCCGGGGTGGCGAGCGCGCGGGTCCTCCAGGGGCCCGGCCCGCCACCTCGTGGGGGAAGTCCTGCGCCGTGCGTGCCCGGCTGTTGGAAGTTCACGGTCCGTGGCGATTGGCGCGCGCCATGAATCCCCGGGTCGCCACGCGGGCACATCGTGCACATTGTCTTGCGCCGGGAGGTCGTGGGCATGGGTCTGAGGATGGCGCTGCGCTGGGGGTGTTTCGGTGCCCTGAGCGTGCTGGTGGGGTGTGGAGGCATGGATGACGGCCGCTCGCCCGAGGAGTCCTCCGGGCCGGGCCGCACGGACGCGGAGGTGAACGCGCCCGCCGCCACGGAGTCCGTGGAGGCCGCCCCCACGCTGACGCTGCACGACGGGCACCAGGTGCAGGCCACTCCGCCCGTGGCGCCCCTGCCCACGCAGTTCCAGCCCGCCTTCCATCAGTCGCTGCGTGAATCCGTCTCCGTGGGGAGCTTCACCACGTACCGGATCAAGGTGCCCCTGGGGCGCGCGGGCAGCCGCGTGCGCGTCACCTTCCGCTCCGGCGACGGCGGCCTGACGCTGCAGCGGGCCACGGTGGCGAAGGCCGGCGCCAATGGCGCGCTGGGCTCCGCGCCGGTGGCGCTCACCTTCGGCGGACAAGCGGGCTTCACCACGGGCACGCGCACGCTGGTGACGTCGGATCCCATCGCCTTCCCGGTGGGCTTCCGAGACGAGGTGGCCATCTCCTTCGAGGTGAAGGGCGCGCTGGGCAAGAGCCGCATCCAGGCGTTCCCGGACAGCTGGATGAGGACCGGCGCCTTCGCGACGACGCAAGGCGCGCTGGGCGGCCAGACCTGGGAGTACGCCACGGGCGTTGCGACGGTGGACGTGGAAGGCGCGCCGGGCCGGGCCTTCGTCGCCATTGGAGACAGCATCACCGAGGGCTACACGGGCACGTGGAACGACACGCGCAACGCGTGGCCGTCCCGGGTGGAGAAGCAGCTCGGGGTGCCGGTGGTGAACTCGGGCGCGTCCGGGCAGGGGTTCTGGGACGCGAGCCTCCAGCTGCCGCAAGAGGTGCTCTCCCTGCAGGGCGTCACCGACTGCGTCGTCCTGCTGGGCGTCAATGACCTGGCCGCGGAGGGCATGACGGTGCCGAAGCTGCAGCAGCGCATGACGCAGCTGCTGGATCAGCTCCAGCCCATGTGCAAGCTGTGGGTCAGCACGCTGCTGCCCAAGGAGAAGATGGGCGCGGACGGCGGTGACTTCGAGCTGATGAAGGCCCAGCGCCACGAGTTCAACGCGTGGCTGCGCTCCCTGACGCGCGCGCAGATCATCGACCTGGAGGCCGTGACGCGGCAGCCGGGCAACGTGGACCTCTTCATCGACGGACTGGAGGTGGACGGCATCCACCCGTCCGTGGAAGGCCACCGGGTCATGGCGGACGAGGCGGCGCGGACCCTCAAGGCGAAGGGCGGGCTGTAGCTGGAAAGCGCACGGAGGGTTTGAATAGGTTCGCGGGCGTTGCGTCCAGGCGGTGTTCCCGTCTTTCACAACTCCCGGAGCTTTCCCCCATGCGCGCCCTTCCCACCGCCCTCGTCGTCGCCTGCCTCGCCCTGCCCTCGCTCGCCCACGCGGCGTCGCTGCGGTGTGGCAACAAGCTCGTGTCGGAGGGGGCGTCGCAAACGGACGCGGTGGCGAAGTGCGGCCAGCCCGTGTCGACCGAGACCAAGCGCGAGCGCGTGACCAACAAGTCCCGGGAAGGCAGGCGGGACGGGTCGCGCCGCGGGGATTCCTCCACGGAGTTCTCGACCTCGAGCAACGTGGAGGAGTGGACCTACAACTTCGGGCCCAACCGGCTCATGCAGGTGGTCATCTTCCGCGACGGCCTGCTGGTGGACGTGCGCAGCGGCGGCTACGGCTACTGAGCCCAGGGAGCACACGGGGAGGTTGAATAGTTTCGGGGCCGGTGCGTCCATGCCGAGTTCCCTGCCTTCCCTACTCCTCGGAGCGTCCCCCATGCGCGCCCTTCCCGCCGCCCTCGTCCTCGCCGGCCTCGCCCTGCCCTCCCTCGTCCACGCGTCCGCGCTGCGCTGTGACAACAAGATCGTGTCGGAAGGAGCTTCGCAGTTGGACGCGCTGGCCAAGTGTGGGCAGCCCGCGACGAAGCAGAGCAAGACGGAGTACGTGACCCACAAGGTCAAGGAAGGGGCGCGGGGTGAGACGCGCTACGGGGAGGCCTCCACGGAGGTCACGACCTCCACGACCGTGGAGGAGTGGACCTACAACTTCGGGCCCCACCGGTTGATACAGGTGGCCATCTTCCGTGACGGCCGGCTGGTGGACGTGCGCAGCGGTTCCTACGGCTACTGAGGCCCCAGGTACTGCTCCAGCTGTTGGCGCATGATCTCCGGCCGCCGGATCAGCGCTGACCGGAAGAACAGGAGGTTCTCGCGCCAGCCCTCCATGGAAGCCGGCTGACTCCAGCGCGCCACCTGGTCGGGCATCTCCAGCTCGAGCGCCTCCGCCGCCGCGTCCAGGGCCGCCGTCACCCGCTCCTCGGCGAAGGTGTGCTCGATGTGCCAGAGGAAGCGCTCGATGAAGCGGGCCTTGAACTCCGGCGACTGGAGCAGGCCCCTCAAGAGCAGCGTGGACCAGGCCCCCGCATCCGACTGAGCGTCCAGCACGCGCCCCAGGCTGTCGTGGTCCGGACCGTGGAACAGGGCGGCGTCCAGGTCATACACGAGCCAGCGCCAACGGCCGTCGTGTCCAAGGGCCGCGTCCGGCTCCAGCTTCTTCGTGCGCAGCCGCCAGAACTTCACGTTGTTCCGCGGCCAGTCCGAGTTGCCCAGGTAGAGCTGCGCGACCTGGTATTCGATGAAGTCCTCCACGTCCATCCGCGCGCGCACCCAGGCGGAGTGCTCCGGCTCCGACAGGTCGTGCGTCGCCACGTAGTCGATGAGCTCCTGATAGGGCTGCTCGTCTCCCTCCTCCCCCACGTCCAGGACCCCGTCGTTCTCCAGGATGACGGCCTTCTTGCGGTCCACGCCGTAGTGCGACGCCAGGTAGTACTCGTCCAGGCGCTCGCGCAGCTCGTGCAGGCCCCAGTACTCGCCATTGAGGAACACGAGCGTGGGGCGGCAGGCCTGGATCGCGAGCCGCGTCTCGGCCAGCAGGCCCTGCAACATGCAGTCGCGCAGCTTGGTGACGCCCTGGTCCTGTCCGGACGTGCGCACGATGAGCCGGGTGAACTCCGTCACCGGAGAGCCCGGGAACACCGGCCCCGCGAACGTCTTGGGGCCGTAGTCCTCCTTCGCGTACAGCCGCAGGCTCTTCTGCGGAAACGCAGCGCTGCCAGAACCGTGGATGCGCACGCCCGCGTCCTGGGCGAACACGCGCTGGCCGGAGGTTTCGAACCACTCCACGTGGACGGGGCGCTCCCACTCCTTGCCGTTCTGCATGTAGTTGGCCGCGAGCGGATCGTCGGGCCGGGCCTCGGCGGCGAGGCCGGGGACGTAGATGCCCATCTCCGGATCGAAGAAGTTCGCCGCGTCGGTGACGAGCGACAGCACCGGCAGCGTGTACGGCGCCCGGCCAATGACGAACGTGCGCGTGCGGACCGGGCCCACCGGCTCCGCGCCCGCGAACTGCCGGTAGCGCACCACCGCGACCTGGGGCGGCTCCTCCAGCGGCGCGACCCACCGCAGAACTTCCGGGGCATCCAGCGGCGTCGTGGGGACGAAGGACCACCGCGCCAGCGGCGTGGAGCGCGCAAGCAGCGCGATGGGAGCCGTGTAGCGCCACGACTCGGGCGTGGGCGTGGAGCCGTCCCGCGTGAAGTACGTCCGCAACCCCTGGGCCGTGGGCAACGCCAGCAGCGTCTCCGGTTGATAGAGCCCGGGCCGCGCGTCGAACGTCAGGTGCTGGAAGTCGACGCGGGCCCGCGCCTCGGCGCCCTGCCTGTCGCGCGCCACCACCTCCAGCGACAGCGCGCGCCGGCCCGGCCACCAGGGCAGGCTCCAGCGGCCACTGTCGATGTCGGCATGGCCCAGGAAGCGCCCGTCCTCGTACACCTGGACCCGTGACGGCCCAGCGTCGCTCGCCACCGTGCCGAACAGCCGGTGCGTGTCCGGTTCGTGCCCGTCAATGGTGACGTGAGGCCCGGAGGGCGGTGGAAGCTCGGCCTCATTCAGCCGTCGCTCGGGGGCGGGCTCGCAGCCGGCCCCGGAGAGGAGGAGAAGACCCAGGACGAAGGACGCGAGGTGACGGAGACGCATGAGGGTCTCCGTCCTGTAGCAGACAATGCTTTGACCTCACACCGCCCTGTGACACAGCGCGGCGGGAGCCCGCTCCCTCAAGCGGGGGGCGCGGTGGCTTCGAGCAGGCCGTGCTTCTGGAGGAGCGCGGCCAGCGCGGGCGGCGCGAGCATCCAGTCCTCGCGCGTGGGCACCCAGCGCACGGGGGCTCCGGCGGCGGCGAGCCGCGCGTTCACCTCCGCGATCATCGGGACGAAGGTGGGCTGGGGCACGTCCCAGCTCCCCACGCCGGCCTGGACCTCCACGGCTCCGGGCTCCACGCGCACCGCGGGCTGGCCCTGCACCGGCTGGATGACGAACCCCGGCAGGTACGGCTGCATGGCGGCGGACAGCCGCTCCAGCAGCGTCGGGTCCTCGAAGGGGTGGGCGCCTTCCAGGTCGAAGAACGTGGGCAGCTGCGCCTGGAGCTCGTCGCGCAGCGGGTTGTCCTTGCTGTCGCGCCAGGCGTGTTCGGCCAGGACTCGGGCCTCGTGGGGGATGCGGATCTCCCAGCGCTCCAGCAGCGCGAGCAGCTCCGCCACGCGCTCCACCTCTTCCCAGGGCGGCTCCACGCGCTTGAGCCAGGACACCTCCGACACCGTCTCTCCCCGGCGAAGGCCCGTCACCCGGTCCCCCTTGCGCAGCTGGAAGGGCGGCGCCTGCGTGAACTCCGGATCCGGATAGAGCGCGGTGTGCAGCAACCCCGTGCCCTCTTCCGGGCGCACGCGCGCGAAGCCGTGCTTGGGGTTGATCTCCTCCACGATGAACGTGTCCTGGGCCATGGTCTCTTCTCTAACCGGTGTTCCGCATGCCCGCAGCGATGCCGTTGAGCGCCAGGAGGAGCGGCCGGTCGCACTCCGCGTCCCCGTCCCGCTTGCGCTTGAGCAGCTCCACCTGGAGGAAGGACATGGGGTCCACGTAGGGGTTGCGCAGCGCGATGCTCCGCTGCAGCTGCGGGTTGTTGTCCAACAGCTTCGCCTCGCCCGTGAGCGACTTCACCGCGCGGCGCGTGCGTGAGTGCTCCTGCTGGATGCGCAGCCACAGGGGCCGCGTGGACGCGGGCGCCAGCTTCGCGTACCGCGCCGCGATGGCCATGTCCGTCTTGGCCAGCACCATGGTCACGTTGTCGATGACCGTGCGGAAGAAGGGCCATTCCTTGTACATGCGCTGCAGGAGCGCCGCGCCCTCCGGCGTGGCCGCGTACTCCTCCAGCGCGCTGCCCACGCCGTACCAGGCCGGGAGGATGGCGCGCGTCTGCGTCCACGCGAAGCTCCAGGGGATGGCGCGCAGCGTGTCCAGCCCGCCCGCCTTGCGCTTGCTGGGGCGCGAGCCGATGGGCAGCGCGGAAATCTCATCCACCGGCGTGCCCTTCATGAAGAACTCCACGAAGCCCGGGTCATCCCAGACGAGCCCGCGGTACGCCTTGCGGCCGGACTCCGCCAGCGCGTCGAAGGCGGCGCGGAAGGCGGACTCGTCCTCCGGGGACGGGCGCGGCTGCGCGTCCAGCGTGTGCAGCAGCACGCCGCCCACCACCAGCTCCAGCGTGCGCTGGGTGAGCTCCGGGCGCGCGTACTTGTGGTCCATCGCCTCGCCCTGTTCGGTGGCCTTGTAGGCGCCGGCCACCGTGCCCGGCGGCAGCGCGAGGATGGCCGTCTGGGCGGGGCCGCCGCCGCGCGCCACCGTCTCCCCTCGGCCGTGGAACAGGCGCAGGGGCACGTCGTTCTCGTCCGCCACCTGCGTGAGCGCCACCTGGGCGCGGTACAGCGCGGCGCTCGCGGCGAGCAGGCCCACCTCCTTGCCGGAGTCGCTGTAGCCCACCATCACCTCCTGCACCCCACGGCCCTTCAGGTGCTGGCGGTACTCCGGATGCGCGAAGAGCTGGCGCAGCACGTCCGGGCCGCCGTCCAGCGCGCCCAGCTGCTCGAAGAGGGGCGCCACGTCCACGGTGGCGCACTGGAGCTTCGGGTCCCAGAGCCCCGCGTGCTTCAGGCACTGGAAGGCCGCCAGCACGTCGTCCGCGGTGGAGGCCATGGAGAGGATGAGCGTGCGGCAGACGGACTCGCCGCCCTCGTCCTGGCCCTCGCGCAGCTTCGCCAGCACCTCCAGCAGCCGCTTGCCGCCTTCGGTGGGGGCCGGTCCGCCGTTGAAGGACGCCGCCGCGCTCACCGCGTCCTCCGCGGGGGCCCGCACCTCCAGTTCGCCCAGGCCCAGGCCCAGCGCGCGGACTCGCTCGGACATGCGGCGCACCTCGCGCAGGCCCGCGTGCTCCGCGCGCGCCGCGAAGAGCGACCGCTCCAGCACCGCCAGGTCATCCCCCAGCGCCTCCGGCGAACGGTAGGCCCCGGCCTGCAAGGTGGACTCCCGCCCCTCCCGCCGCGCCAGCACGTGCTCCAGCGCCAGCGACAGCCGCTCCTCCATGAAGCGCAGCTTGCGGCGCCACGGCTCGCCCAGCGTGCGAGGGCCCTGCTGCTTCGCCACGTCCGGCAGCGCCTTCGCGTCCTCTTCCAGCGAGCGCTCCAGCTCCTGCGTGGGGCGCGCGTGCCGCTCCGACTGCGACAGCATCCCGCCCAGCCGCTCCACGTCGCGCAAGAGCAGCCGCAGTCCTCGGGCGCGGTGCGCGCGCAGCGTGTCCGCGAACACCTCCGGCGTCACCAGCGGGTTGCCGTCCATGTCGCCGCCCACCCACGAGTGCACGCGCACGGGCGTGTCCAGCGCACCGAGTGGCTCGCCGTAGGCGCGCTCGAAGGCCCAGTCCAGCGCCTCCGGCAGCCGGGCCACCGGCTCCGCCAGCATCTCCTCCACGTACCAGTGGACGTTCTTCACCTCGTCGCCCACGGTGGGGCGCTCGCGGCGCAGCTCGTCCGTCTGCCACAGCGCAGTGATCTCCTCGCGCATGGCGGTGAGGTTCGCGGCGGACTCGCGCGGGGTGAGCGTGCACCGGTCGCGCTCCTCCAACAGCTGCGCCAGCCGGTAGAGCTTCTCCAGCAGCGTGCGGCGCACCGCCTGGGTCGGGTGCGCGGTGAACGTCAGCGTCACCTTCAACGTCCCCAGCGTTTCACGCACCTTGTCGGCGCTGACGCCCGCGGCCTTCAGCGCCAGCAGCGTCGACTCCAGCGACCCCTTCTGGGGCCGGGTGGAGGTGGGGCTCGCGTGGGCCCGCGCGCGGCGGATGCGGTGGTGCTGCTCAGCAAGGTTGACCAGCTGGAAGTAGACGGAGAAGGCGCGCAGCACCGGCTCCACCTGTTCCGACGGCAGCCGCCGCAACACCGCCGCCAGCTCCGCCGCCGCGGCGCGTCGTCCGGCCACCGGGCCCCGCCGCCGCTGGATGGCCAGGTGGCGGACCTCCTCCTCCTTGTCGAACAGGGCCTGCCCCTCCTGTTCCACCAACACCTCACCCAACAACCGGCCCAAGAGCCGGACATCCCGCCGCAGCGGGGGATCCACGGGACGTGAACGCGCCATAACGGACCGGAACCGTAGTCCTTTGGCCCCCCACCGCCCCTACCCATTCTCGAATTTTCGACCGCCAGCCGACGGATGACCCGCTCCGTCCTTGCAGGAAAAATTCAACCTCCCGGTCTTCCCAAGGGGTCGTGGCTTCCACTAGAAAGTGGGCACTCCCGGACCCCGCCGGGATGTCTGACCTGACCCAAAGGAGTGGCAATGCGGAAAAACCCATCTTGGCTGGCCCTGGGCCTGCTGACGCTCGCGGCGCCGTCGGCGTACGCGGAGCGCGCGTGGTACGAGAAGCCGCAACCCGACGTCGCCGCGCCGTCCACCAAGCTGCGCCAGGCGGTTGTCCAGGACATCACGGACGACCTGCCCCACCGTCTGGGTGAGCAGCAGAAGGAGCTCAAGGCGCAGGCGCTGCAGCAGCGCCTGGAGGGTCGTGGTCAGCCGGGCCGCGTGCAGAAGCTGGCCAACGGCAAGTTCGTGGAGCTGGAGCTGCAGCGCACGGACCGCATCTTCGTCATCCTGGTGGAGTACGGCACGCAGATCCACCCGGTGTTCGGCAACCCCGCCACCAACCCGGGCGGCAACATCCCCGGCCCGCTGCACAACGCGATTCCGGGCCCGGACCGCGCGGTGGACAACACCACCATCTGGCAGCCGGACTACAACCGCGAGCACTTCGAAAAGCTCTACTTCGACACCGCTCCGGGCGCGGACTCGGTGGCGAACTTCTACAAGGCCGCGTCGTCCGGCCGCTACACCGTGTCCGGCACGGTGTCCGAGTGGGTGAAGGTGCCGTACAACGCCGCCCGCTACGGCAACAACCTGTGCGGCAGCTCCAGCTGCTCCAACTCCATCTGGCCGCTCGTCAGCGACGCCATCAAGGCGTGGACCAACGCCCAGCTGGCCGCTGGCAAGACGCCCGCGGAGATCAAGGCGTACCTGGACACGTTCGACACGTGGGACCGGTACGACTACGACGGCGACGGCAACTTCGACGAGCCGGACGGCTACATCGACCACTTCCAGATCGTCCACGCCGGCATGGGTGAGGAAGTCGGCGGCGGCGCGCAGGGCCCCAACGCCGTGTGGAGCCACCGCTGGTTCGCGTACAGCAACGGCACGAGCGCGGATGGCATCGGCCCCGCGTACAACCAGAACGGCGGCACGCGCTTCGGGACGGGCATCGACAAGTGGGTGGGCGACTACACCATCCAGCCGGAGAACGGCGGTCTGGGTGTGTTCGCGCACGAGTACGGCCACGACCTGGGCCTGCCGGACCACTACGACACGACGAACGCGGCGGACAACGGGACGGGCTTCTGGACCATCATGTCGTCCGGCTCGTACCTGAACGACGGCACCAAGGACATTGGCAGCCGTCCGGGTGACTTCTTCGCCTGGGACAAGCTGCAGCTGGGCTGGCTGGACTACGCCACCACGGACGCGGGCCTGTACTCGTACCACAAGCTGGGCCCCGCGGAGTTCACCTCGGCGAACGCGAAGCAGGCGCTCGTGGTGAAGCTGCCCGGCAAGCCCGTGGTGCAGCCCACCACCGCCCCGTACGACGGTCAGGGCATGTGGCAGGGCGGCCAGGGCAACAACCTGGACCGCGTGCTCGAGAAGACGGTGAAGCTGCCGAACAAGAAGCCCATCACCTTCTCCTTCCAGACCTGGTTCGACATCGAGGAGGACTGGGACTACGCCTACGTCGCCCTCTCCGTGGACGGTGGCCCGTTCACCAACCTGGCCAGCCCCGTGAGCCGCACCACGAACCCGTGGGGCAACAACCTGGGCAACGGCATCACCGGCACGTCCGGTGGTTGGATTCCCCTGGAGTTCGACCTGTCCGCCTACGCGGGCAAGACCGTCACCCTGAAGCTCCGCTACAAGACGGACGGGGCGGAGTTCAACAAGGGCTTCCTGGTGGACGCCGTGCAGCTGTGGGCGAAGAACACCTACGTCTTTGGCGACGACGGCGAGTGGGGCCACAAGTGGTGGGACAAGTCGACGTTCTTCGTGACGGACGGCACCAACACCCTCTACGACAACTACTACCTGGCCGAGTGGCGCCAGTTCCGCGGCTACGACGAGGGTCTGGCCACGGGTCCGTACAACTTCGGCTTCAGCTCGGATGGCCTGGTGGATTGGGCGGAGCGCTACTCGTACAACCCCGGCCTGCTGATCACCTACTGGGACACGTCGCAGTCGAACAACAACGTGTCTCAGCACCCGGGTTCGGGCCGCATCCTGCCCATCGACTCGCGCCCGCAGCCCCTGCAGCGCAGCGACGGCCGCTACTGGTCCGGCCGCGTGCAGACGCACGACGCGACGTTCGGCCTGGAGCCCAGCTTCCCGCTGTCGCTCAAGCCCAACGGCTTCCCGCGCAGCGAGTACGCCTCGCAGCCCGCGGTGCCGGTGTTCAACGACACGAACGAGTTCTGGTACGCCACGCAGCCGTACGGCGGCGTGAAGGTCCCGAAGACGGGCACCATCATCGAGGTGCTGTCGACGAACCCGGCCCAGACCGTGATGCAGGTCCAGGTGCGCCCGGTCGAGTAGTCCTCTGACCGTCGTCACCGCTGAGCAGTGAAGGAGGGCCGGTCCCGCGTCGATGCGGGGCCGGCCTTTCGCTTTTCGGGTTGAAGGAATCCGGACACCCGGCGCGCGGCCACGGATGACGGTCGCGCGGGGGGCGCTACGGTGCCCGCATGGCCGAGTGCCCCGTGGGTGGTCCCGCCTCCCCTTCCCCTCCTCCCGAGCCGCCCTCCGAGGTCGCGCGAACCGTGGCGCTGGAGTCCGCGGATCCGCTCTCCGTGCTCAACCAGGCGTTCCGCGACGCGTACGCCGCGCGCCGTGAGGCCGTGCTGTCCCGCATGGGGCCCGTCATCGCGCAGATCGACGACGTGCTCATCCTGCGCATGCGCGGCCAGCGCTTCGAGGCGCCCGCGCGCACGCGCCACTACCACGAGTTCAAGGCCGTCACCCACGTGCCCCTCGCGCTCCACGTCCTGCTCGCCAGCAAGGACGCGCTCGATGAAGAGACGCGCACGCGGCTCACCACGATGCGGCGGCTCATCACCGCCTCGCGCATGAGCCTGGACGGCCGGGGACTTCCGGCCGAAGCCCTGGCGCGGCAGCACCGTCTGCTCGATGCGTCGCTCTCGCTCGTGGACGACGTGCTGGCCGCGAACCGCGTGACGGAGGCGGAGCTCTCCGCGTTCATCCACGCCCGGGTGCCGGACCTCCTGAAGAACGCCGAGGACGCGGCGAAGGATCAGCTCGACACCATGCATGCCTCGGTCGAGGCGTGGAAACGACAGATGACCGCCGAGGAGCGCGGTCAGCTGCGCGCCGTGGTGGCCGCTTCGCACATGTCGCGGCCCGGCAACGTCGCCGCGCAGTACTTCTCCATCACGCTGGGCGACACGTGGGAGGGGCGCTTCCACGAAGAGGATCAACAGCCCGGCAAGCGCGTGCTCACCTCGGAGGCGACGTTCGACGAGCCCGCGGCGTTCGCGCTGCTCGCCACGCACGTGCTGGACGCGAACACGTCACGCGGCATCTTCGGCGAGGAGACGCGCATGGCCAGGGATCTGCTCGCGGACGCGGCCGAGCGCATCCTCGCGGGCATGTTCCAGACATCTCCCCAATCGCCCGGCACGGGCGCGCCGTAGCGGCTCAGGAGCGCGTGAGCGGAAGCTCCACCATGAACGTCGCGCCCTCGCCCAGGCGGCTGTCCAGGGACACGCGCCCGCCCTCGGCCTCCACGATGGTGCGGGTGAGGTAGAGCCCCAATCCCAGCCCGCCATAGTGGCGCTCGGACACCGCGCGGCAGTAGCGCTCGAAGAGGCGGGGCCGCTGCTCCGGCGAGATGCCGATGCCCCCGTCGCGCACCGTGAGCCGCGCCACGGGCCCATCCGCCACGAGCCGCACGGACACCGGTGTACCGGGGCCGTACTTGAGGGCGTTGTCCAGCAGGTGATCCAACACCTGCGCCAGCCGCACCCGGTCGAAGCAGCCGCGCACCGACTCCGGGGCTTCCACCTGGAACTCGCAGTGCTCCAGGACGAACCTGGGCGCGAACGTCGCGGCCACCTCGCGCACCACCTCCGCGACGTCCACCTCCTCGCGCTGCAGGCGGAAGGTGCCGGCGCTGATGCGCGACACGTCCAGCAGGTCGTTCATCAGCTCCGTGAGCCGGCGGACCTGGCGGTGCCCCGTCTCCACGTGGGCTTCGATGACCGGCACGAGCGGCGAGTCCGGATGCGACTTCACCGCGCGCGACAGCGCCTGGAGCTTCAGGCTCAGCGGCGTCAGCGGCGTCTTCAGCTCGTGGCTCGCGACAGAGAGGAACTCGTCGCGCAGGCGGATGGCCTCGCGTGCGCCCTGGAGCAGCCGCGCGTTGTCCACCGCGAGCCCGGCCAGGTTCGCCAGCTCCTGGGCGAACCGCAGGTCCTCGTCGCCATACCGGCGGCTGGAGGTGGTGACCAGGAAGGACAGCGCGCCCAGGATGTGGCCCCGGGCCATGATTGGCACGGTGAGCAGCGAACGGATGCCCACCCGCCGCATCGTCTCCAGGTGATCCGCGTCCTGCGCCACGGACTGCATCACCGCGTCCGTGACCTCCGGCACCAGGGTGGACCGGCCAGTCGCCAGCGCCACCGCGGGAGGATAGACGGGCCGCTCCCGAGGCACCGGCGTCAGCCGCTGCACGGTGGCCGCGAGCGGCGCCAGGGAGGGATCCGCCGCCACCACCTGGACGCGCTCGAAGTGGCCGTCCGAATGCAGCACATCCACGATGCACCAGTCCGCGAGCGCCGCTACCGACAGGTTCGCCAGCGACGCCAGCGACTCCTGCGTGGCGGAGGCATCCAGCGACGACGCGAACAACTCGCTGGCCCGCGTGAGGAACGCGGCGCGCTCCTCACCCAGGACCTGCGCCTGGATGTCGATGCAGGTGCCCACCCATTCGTGCACGGAGCCATCCGGCCCCAGCACGGGAGTGCCCCGCGCGAGCATCCACACGTACGCCCCATCCACGCGGCGCAGCCGGTAGCGAGCAGCAAAGGGCTGCGTTCCCGCCCTGGCCCGCTCCCACGCCGTCAGGGCCCCCGCCCGGTCATCCGGGTGCAGGGCGAGGAGCCACCCCTGGTTGCGCATCTGCTCCGCCGTCTGGCCGGTGAAGGCCGTCCACGACGGGGAGATGGGCGCCAGCGCATCCCTGGCGGGGTTCGTCGACCAGGTGACCTGCGCCGCGGTCTCCAGCAGCCGGCGGAGCCGCTCGGTCTCCTGGCGCAGTTGGGCCAGCTCCTCGCGCAGGGCGGCCTCGGCGCCGACGGGAGGCGTGGAGACGCTGCTCGGGTCCAGCAGGGGAGACGTCATCGCGGTGCCTCAGTACACGTTGTACTTGGCGCGAAGCGCTTCGTGCTCCTGCGCGTTGCGCGACGGGTGCAGGACCTTCTGCGCGTCATGCAGGTAGTACCAGAAGTCGCTCTTCACCGGCCGCAGCGCGGCGACCAGCGAGTCCACCGTGGGCGCGCCAATGGGGCCCGGCGGCAGGCCCGCGCGGGTGCGCGAGTTCCACGGATCCGAGTTGTCCCGCAGCCGCTTGAGGAATGCCTTGCGGTCGTTCCACTCCGCCAGCTCGTAGCGGCTGGTGGCGTCCACGCCCAGCGGGAAGCCCTTGTCCACGCGCTTCCAGAGGATGCCCGCGACGAGCGCGCGCTGGGAGGGCACCGGCTCCTCGCGCTCCAGCATGGAGGCCATCACGACGATGTCGTGCAGCGACCGGCCGCTCTTGCCAATCTCCTCCTTGTGCTCGTCGTAGAAGCGGGCGCGGAAGGTGTCGATCTGCCGCTGGATGAACGCCTCCACCTTGAAGTTGTCCGCGATGATCCCGTACGTCTCCGGGTAGAGGTAGCCCTCCAGGCTGCGCACGGGCAGCGGGAACGGCGCGGCGAAGCTGCTCGTGCGGCTGGCCGCGGCGATGTACTCGCCCGGCTTGATGAGGCCCTGGGCGGCGAGCACCTGGTCGGTGTCGCGCAGGCGCCAGCCTTCGATCATCGCGAAGGGCACGTCCTCCGGCAGCGGCTGTCCTTCCAGGGCGTTGGCCAGCTCCGCCACGGAGGCGGTGGGGCTGAGCATGAAGCGGCCCGCCTTCACGTTGAGGCTGCCCCGGCGCCACAGGTGGAAGCGCCACACGGTGGGGTTCTCCAGGAAGCCCTGGGCCTGGAGCTGCTGGCCCAGCGAGCGCGCGGACGCGCCCTTCTTCACCACGAACTCCTTGGGAGCCGGATCCGCGGCTGCGTGCGGCGCGGTGGTGGCGTTCTGGAAGTGCATGAACACGCCGCCTGCACCCGCGACCGCCAGGACGATGAGCACGAGGAGCGCGACCAGGATCTTCTTCATGGGGCGGCAACCTATCAAAGGCCCTGACGCTTCCAACGAGAACCACCGTGCGCCCTGCCGGGCAGGCGGACGCAAGCGCCCCCTTCTCAACACCCAGCGATGAAGACGCCCCTCCCCCCGCGCCTCGTCTAGGATGACGCCCTTGTTCGTCGACCCCCGCCGGCTCGAAACCTTCCGCGTCGTCGCCTCGACGGGGCAGATCTCCGCAGCCTCCCGCCTGATCCACCTGTCACAGCCCGCCGTCACCGCGCAGGTCCGGCAACTGGAGGCGGACTGCGGCCAACCGCTCCTCGTACGCACGGCACGCGGGGTGCGGCTGAACGCGGCGGGGCGTGTGCTCTTCGACTACGCCCAGCGCATCCATGGCCTGCTGGACGAGGCGGCGCTCGCCATCGCGGCCGAGGAGACCCTCACCGGAGAGCTGGCGCTGGCGGCGAGCACCACCGTCGCCAATGCCATCGTGCCCGGTCTGCTGGCGTCCTTCCTGCGCACGCACCGTGAGCTCCAGGTTCGTCTGGAAGTGGGCAATACGCGCGAGGTGCTGACGTGGCTGTCGGAGGGCCGGGTGCCGCTCGGGCTGGTGGAGGGCCACGCGCGGGCGCCCGGCATCCGGCTGGAGCGCTACCTGGATGACGAGCTGGTGCCGGTGGTCTCGGCACAGGGGCCGGCGGAGTGGTCGCGGATCCGCACCATGGAGGCGCTGCGGGAGGTACCGCTGCTGTGGCGCGAGCAGGGCTCCGGCACACGCGCCGTGCTGGACCGAGCCCTGCGCAAGGCGGGCGTGCGCAAGGGGCCCCGACGCGGAGACCTCCAGTTGGGCAGCACCGAGGCGATCAAACGGGCCGTGTCCCTGGGCCTGGGCGTGGCGCTGTTGTCCCGCTGGAGCATCGACGGTGAGCTGTCCCTGGGCCGCTTCCAGGTGTTGCCCGTGCCAGGGCTGCGCATCCCGCGAGCGTTCTCCTGGGCCCTGCCCGTGGATGATCCGTCCGGAGCCGCGGGCCGCTTCCTGCGCCATGCCCGCGCCACGCCCCCAGTGCTGTTGCCCTGAGCCCGCAGCTCATGCAGCCCAGCCCAGCCGCAGCGCGCCCAGGCAAAGGCCCGCCATGAGCAGCCACAGCGCCACCGCCTGCGCGAGCGGACGAAGGCCCACCGCTCGCAGCGTCTCGCGCGTCAGCCCCGCTCCCAACAGGAACAGCGTCACGACGAGCAGCTGCCGGGCCACGGCCGCCACGCCCTGCCCCACCGGCGCGAGCCCGGGGAACACCGTCACGACCGCCGCCGCGCCGAGGAACCCGGCGATGAACCACGGCCGACGCACCCGGCCCGTCACCTCGTGGCCTTCGCGCCGGCGCCACGCGGCCAGGCCCACCGTCAGCGGGAGGATCCACAGGGCGCGCGCCAGCTTCACGGGCGTGGCCACCGCCAGGGCCTCGGGGCCGTAGCGCAGCGCCGCGCCCACCACGGAGCTGGTGTCGTGGATGGCCATCGCGCACCACAGGCCGAACTGGTGCGGCGTCAGCCCCACCGCGTGGCCCACGACGGGGAAGACGAACAGCGCCACGGCGTTGAGCAGGAACACCGTGCCCAGGGCCACGGACGTCTCATGCTCCTGGGGCCGCAGCACCGGCACCACCGCCGCGATGGCGCTCCCGCCGCAGATGGCGGTACCCACGCTGATGAGCAGCCCCGTCACGCGAGGAACACCGAGCAGCCGGGCGAGCCCCACGCCCAGCGTCAGGCACACCGCGATGCCCACCACCGTGTAGCCCAGCCCCTCACGCCCCGCCGCGAGCACCGTGCGCAGGTCCATGCCCGCGCCCAGCCCCACCACCGCCAGGGACAACAGCCGGGGCGTCAGGGCCCGCGTCGTCCCGGCGAAGGGATTGCCCACGGTCAGCGCCACGCACAGCCCCGCGAGCAGGGCCACGCCGGTGGAGACGGAAGGCAGCAGGCAGAGCGCCGCGCACAGCGGCACCAGGACATGTCCGGCCATCCAGGTCCGGGGATGGACAACGGGAAGCGGTGGAGGCGTTTCCATGCGCCAGGACATGCGCCGAGCGGCCTCCGGACACCAGATGTCAGAAACGATAAGGCATCAGTTTTCTGGATGGCTCGCGGAGATGAGCAGGGACAGCTCGTTGGGCGTGAGGATTTCGCATCCGTCGCGGGTGACGAGCACGGTGTGCTCGAACTGGGCGGACAGGCTGCCGTCCGCGGTCACGACGGTCCACCCGTCCGGCATCATCCGGATGTCCGGCCGCCCCAGGTTCACCATGGGCTCGATGGTGATGACCATCCCCGAGCGCAGCGTGATGCCCGTGCCCGCCTTGCCCACGTGCGGCACGTGCGGCTCCCCATGCATCTGCCTGCCGATGCCGTGGCCCCCGAACTCCTCCACGATGCTGCACCCCTCCGCATTCGCCAGCGCCATCACCGCCGCGCCAATGTCCCCCAACCGCGCGCCGTGCCGCACCACCGACACGCCCGCGTCCCGGCAGCGCCGAGCCACGTCCACGACGTGCTTCGCGTCCGCGGAGACCTCGCCAATCATGAACGTGGCGGACGTGTCGCCATGGAAGCCGTCCAGGTGCGTCGTCACGTCCACGTTGACGATGTCGCCGGGCTTCAGCACTTCATCCGTGCGCGGGATGCCATGGCACACCACGTGGTTGCGGCTGGTGCACACCGTGGCCGGGAAGCCCTTGTAGCCCAGCTGACTGGGCGTCCCACCCCGCCGCGCCGTGTCCTCGCGTACCCACGCGTCGATGTCCGCCGTCGTCACGCCCGGCTGGAGCCGGGACGCCACGTGCGCCAACGTGCCCGCCGCCGCACGGCCCGCGAGCCGCAACCGCTCCACTTCACTGCCCTTGAAGAGAGGAATTCCCATGCCGGGCAAGGTGGCACCCGCCCGTCCGGAGCGTCCAATGCTGTTCCGGCATGACGCGGCCTGCGTGCACGGCGCGCGCGACTCGCGCTAACGTCCCGCGCGTGAGCATCACGCACCTCCAGTCCTTCGTCGCGGTGGCGGAAGAGGGCCACGTGGGCCGGGCCGCGCTCCGGCTGCACATCACCCAGCCGCCGCTCAGCCGTCACATCCTCGCCCTGGAGGATGAGCTGGGCACGCCCCTCTTCGAGCGCGTCCCCAAAGGCATGCGCCTGCTGCCCACCGGAGAGGCCCTGCTCCACCACGCGCGCCGCATCCTCGCGGAGGTGGAGGTCGCCACCCTCACCGTGCGCGAGGCGGCCGGAGGCGCTGGAGCCTCCAAGCCGCCCCACACCTGACGGTCAAGACCAGGCGGTCATGCCGCCAATGCGGCGCAGCATCAGGATGGGGCCGTCGTCCATGCGGCGGCCGCGCAGATCAACCTCACAGTCGATGACCCAGTCCCCATGGCCCTCCGGGTCCATGATGCGCTGCTGGGCCTCCCACTGGCGCGTGCCCGCTTCCTTGAGCTGCGTGTTCGCCGGCTTGCGCGCCTGGGGCGTGAGCACCACCAGCTTGTGCTCCTCGAAGTACGGCGCCATGGCCAGCTCCAGCTTCGGCGCGGTCCACTCGCCCAGCGCGTTGTCCAGCATGCCCAGCGCGTCCAGGTAGCGGCGCTGGCCCAGCGCGCGCAACAAACGGTGCAGCTCTTCGCGCACGCGCGCGGCGAAGGCCTTGGGGTCCTCCGTGAGCTCCTTGGGCTTGAGGTCCACCACCGGCTTCACTTCGACGGGGGCCTCCGGGTTGCGCATCCGCTCCCACTCGTCCAGGAGGCTGGAGTCCACCTGACGCAGCGTCGCGCGGAGGTGGTCGAGGAAGTCGTCCAGGTCCTCGTTGCGGAACTTCTCCGGCACCGTCTGCACCAGCGACTTGTAGACGTCACCCACGTAACGCAGCAGCACGCCCTCGCTGCGCTGCAGGCCGTACTCGCGCACGTAGTCGTGGAAGGACATGAAGCGCTCGAACATGTCCCGGACAATGGACTTGGGCCGGATGTTCTCCTCGCCCACCCACGGGTGCTTCTTCGCGAAGGCGTTGAAGGTGCCGTAGACGAACTCGCGGTTCGGCTTGGGCCACTCCAGCTTCTCCAGCTCCTCCATGCGGTCGTCGTACTCCACGCCCCGCGCCTTCATCTCCTGGATCTTCTCCCCCTTCAGCTGGTGCAGCTGTGCGTACAGCACCACGTCCGGGTTCTCCAGGATGGACTCCACCAGCGTGACGACGTCCAGCGCGTACGTGTCCAGCGCGGGGTCCAACAGCTCCAGCGTCTCATGCAGGTACAGGGACAGCGTGTGGTTGAGGCTGAAGTCGCGCTGCAGGTCCTCCGACACCTCCACCGTCGCCGAGTGCTTCTCCCACTGCACCACCTTCACGATGCCCGCGTCGCGCAGCGTGCGGAAGTACATCGCCGCGTCCTTCAGCAGCTTCTTCTTCGTGTAGTCGGAGCTGTGCGAGCGCATCACCAACTGCACCAGCCGCTTGTAGCCGCCGCTGCCCTCCGTCTTGTCGCTCTGCAGCAGGTTGAGCAACAGGCCGTGGCTCACGTCGAAGCGCGACTCCAGCGGCTCCGGCATCCCGTTCTGGAGCCGCTCGAAGGTGCTCTTGTCGAACTGCACGAACCCCTTCTGCGGCGGCTTCGCCTTGGGCGACTTCTTCTTGCCCGCGGCCTCCTTCGCCGCCTGGCGGATGTTCTCGACCATGTACTCCGGGGCCTGCGCCACCACGCTGCCCTCGGTGTCGAAGCCCTTGCGGCCCGCGCGGCCGGAGATCTGCTTGAAGTCGCGCACGCTCAGCGTCGTCAGCTTCTCGCCGTTGAACTTGAACAACTGCGTGAAGAGCACCGTGCGGATGGGGATGTTCACGCCCACGCCCAGCGTGTCCGTGCCGCTGATGACCTTGAGCAGGCCCTGCTGCGCCAGCTTCTCCACCAGCAGGCGGTACTTGGGCAGCAGGCCCGCGTGGTGCATGCCGATGCCGTGGCGCAGGAAGCGCTGGAAGTCCTTGCCGTAGGGCGTGTCGAAGGGGGCGTCCAGCAGCGCCTGGCGGATCTCCTCCTTCTCTTCCTTGGTGTTGAAGTCCACGGACATCAAATTCTGAGCCTGCTCGGCGGCGGCCCGCTGCGTGAAGTTCACCAGGTACACGGGGTACTTCCCGCGCGCGATGAGGTCCTGGATGGTCTCGTGCAGCGGCACCTCGCGGTAGTCGAAGTCCAGCGGCACGGGGCGCTCGGAGCTGCGCACCGTGGCCACCTCGCGGCCGGTGAGCTTCTCCAGGCTCTGCTCGATGACGTGCGTGTCGCCCAGCGTGGCGGACATCAGCAGGAACTGCGTCTTGGGCAGCGCCAGCAGCGGGATCTGCCAGGCCACCCCGCGCTCCTTGTCGGAGTAGTAGTGGAACTCGTCCATCACCACCGCGTCCACGCGCGCGGAGGCGTCACGCAGCGCGAGGTTCGAAAGAATCTCCGCCGTGCAGCAGAGGATGGGCGCCTCGCGGTTGATGGACGCGTCGCCCGTCAGCATGCCCACGTTCTCCGGGCCGAAGGCCTTGGAGAGCGCGAAGAACTTCTCGTTCACCAGCGCCTTGATGGGGCACGTGTAGAACGACACCTTGCCCTCGGCCATGGCCTTGAAGTGGAGCGCCATGGCCACCAGCGACTTGCCGGAGCCCGTGGGCGTCTTGAGGAACAGGTGCTTGTCGCTCAAGAGCTCCAGGATGGCCTCCTCCTGGGCGGAGTACAGGCTCAGGCCGTTCGTGGCCACGTAGCCCACGAAGCGGTTGAGGATCTCGTCGGCATCGAGAGGGGGCTCGCCAGGCTTCGGCAGCAAGGCGGCGAGCGGGGCGCGGGTGTCGGCGGAGGCACTCATCGGGCCCGACTCTAGGAGGTGCCGCCCCATCCCCGTGAAAAATCGCGCGTTCCCGGGCCGACACTCGCACCCGGAGAGGCCCCCTGCCTGCCCGGCCTGTGCACCCGGGCACAGTGGCAACGGCTGAGACGCGCATGGCCATCAACGGAGGGCCTCCCCATCCTGCCTCCGCGACATTCACGGGGGTTGGACATGCGGACAGCGAAATTCTGGATGGGGACACTGCTGGCGGGCGCGCTGGCGCTGGGCTACGGCTGCGGGAGCGAGGCGAACAAGAATCCCACGCCGCAGGACGTGCCACAGCAACAGGTCCCGGACGCGGGCATCGACGCGGGCGTGCTCCTGACGCTCACCGACGCGCAGATCGCCCGCGTCCTACAGGTGGCCAACGACAGCCTGGTGATGCTGGCCCAGTACGCCGCGCCGCTCTCCACCGACCCGGCCGTGATCGCCTTCAACAACCAGCTGGTGACGGATCAAACCGCCGCGAGACAACGGCTGGACGCGCTGCTCACGGCCCAGGGCATCACACCCGAGGACTCCGCGCTGAGCCTCCAATTGCAGACGGAGGCCCAGCAGATCATGCAGACCCTCGCCGGTCCGAACGCACCGGCCGCGGGCCCCGCGCTCGACCTGGCGCTGACCAGCGCGCAGCTCGCCCTGCACACGCAAATCGGCTTCCTCAACGACAGCCTGCTGTCGCCCCAGATCACCAACCCGGCCCTGACGCAGGAGGCGCTCACCGAGCGGCAGAGCGTGCAGCAGAACATCAACGCCGCCGTGGTCACCCAGTCGAACCTGGTGCTCCCGCCCGTCACGCCGTAGGCGGAGCGCTTTCCGTCGCTGGATAAAAATACAGCTCGGGCTCTCAGGTTCTGAGAGCCCGAGCGCGTTCACACGACCCGTGGGGGAGGATTCGACCCAGGTGCTTTCCAATCGTGTCGGACCGGTCTAGTAGGAATTTGGACCGCCGATGCAAAAGCCCACCGAACCGACCTCCGCGCAGAGCGAGCCGTTGACCACGGGACGGGTCCTGCGCTCCACGTATGAGATTGGCACCGTGCTGGGCAAGGGCGGCATGGGCGCGGTGTTCCTCGCGCGCCACCTGCGCCTGCCGGGCAAGCAGGTCGCCATCAAGGTGCTGCACGGCGCGGAGGAGGTGTCGGAAGAGGTGGCGCTGCGCTTCCGGCGCGAGGCGGAGATCGCCTCCCGGCTGGGGCACCCGAACATCGTGGAGGTGCTGGACTTCGACACCCTGGAGGACGGCACGCCCTTCATGGTGATGGAGTACCTGCGCGGTGAAGGCCTGTCGCGCCGGCTTCGCAAGCAGAAGAAGCTGCCGCTGGAGGAGGTCATCTCCATCACGCGGCAGATGGGCGCGGCGTTGCAGGCGGCGCACCGCGCGGGCGTGGTGCACCGCGACCTGAAGCCGGGCAACGTGTTCCTCGTGCCCACGGAAGCGGGCGGCGTCGTGGGCGAGCGCGTGAAGCTGCTCGACTTCGGCATCTCCAAGCTCGTGGACTCGCGCACGCTGATGACGCTGGACTCCGTGCTGATGGGGACGCCGCAGTACATGGCCCCTGAGCAGGCCATGGGCCACAACAGCAACGTGGACGCGCGCACGGACCTCTTCGCGTTCGGCTGCATCGTCTACGAGATGATCGCCGGCCGGCCGCCCTACTCCGGCGACAACGTCGCGGAGCTCATCTACCAGATCGTCCACCTGGAGCCCCCGCCGCTGCTGACGCTGGCGCCCGAGACGCCGCCGCACGTGGTGACGGCCATCTCCCGCGCGATGGCGAAGAAGCCAGACGACCGCTACCCGGACGTGGGCTCGTTCATCCTGGACCTGACGGGCAGCCCGCTCCAGACGCTCGGGGAGGTGAAGCCGGAGCAGCGCTCGCGGCCCGCCAATCCCACGGCCCCGCCGTCGGTGCCGCGTCCGCCGGACCGCGAGGAGCACATCCCCACGGTGGGCATGCGCCCCCACGCCGGCCACGACACGTCATCCCCCGCCCCTTCCGCGGGACCTCGGACGGAGTCCCTGGCCGCCCAGCCGCTGGCC